>USIZ01000010.1 GCA_900554855.1 uncultured Eubacteriales bacterium
CGAACTTATCCACATCCCGGCCGGACTGGGCGCCAAAATGCCGGATGGTCTCCGGCGTGACGGACTGGTCCAGCACCGTCAGGCAGAACACGCCGCCCTCCTTCAGCACTTCACAGGTGAGGTTCCCGTTCAGCACGGAAAACGCCACCCGCACCGGGCTGCTCGCCACCTGAATGCAGGTGTTGGTGATGCAGCCGTTCACCCGGTCCCCGGCCTTGGCCGAGAGCAGAAACACACCATAGCTCAGATCATACAGCGCCTTGCGATCCATAAAAATACCCCTTTCTATAATTAAGAATTATTCTTAATTATAGAATAATCTCTTTCTCCGCATTCGTCAAGGCAAATTTTCCTTTTTGACGGACAAAGGCGTCCACCCTGACGGATGGACGCCTGTCTAACATTATTATTATATGTATCTCAGTCCAGCGGCTCGCCCTTGCTGTTGAACAGGGGCAGCTTCTCCAGGAAGATGATGTCGTCCCGCTTGGCGGCGTCGCCCTCGGCCAGCACGGCCATGCGGCCGACGATATTGCCGCCGGCCTCCTCGACCAGCTTCTCCATGGCGGCCAGACTCTCGCCGGTGGAGATCACGTCGTCCAGAATGACCACCCGCTTGCCCTGCATCTTCCGGGCGTCGCCGGCATCCATGAACAGCTCCTGGGTGCCCTTGGTGGTGATGGACTCATACTTCACGGAGAACACGCCGTCCATGTAGGCCTTGGCGGCCTTGCGGGCCAGCAGATACTCGTTGCGGCCGTTCTGGCGGGCCACCTCGTGGATCAGCGGAATGGCCTTGGCCTCCGGGGCAATGATATAGTCGTATTCGGGCATCACCTTGAGGAGTTCCCGGGCGCAGGCCACGGTGAGCTCCACGTCGCCGAACACCACAAAGCCCGCGATCATCAGGTCATCGCTGATGCTGCTCAGCTTCAGCTGCCGGGTCAGCCCGGCCACCTTGAGTTCATATGTCATTCTGAATCGCTCCAATCCAATTCATTTACAGCCCGCAGGCAGAGATAATAAATCGACACAATATCTATTTTAGAAGGTTTTGCGGAAATGTCAATATGCAGGGCAAGAATAGGCAGGTGACGAAATGCAGAAAGCAAACCTTAATATAGGGCGGGTGCTTGCCCCCGCCCTACACCAGGCCCGCAAGCCGACAGCGCCACACCAGAGGCTCTCTCCCCCCGAAGGGAAGCCTTTGGGTTGTGCCACACTCCCCACAGCTCGCAGTCTCCCGCCGCGTTCCTTGCAGGCGCGGGCGGCCGTTTTGGACATAGTGTGTAATTAACCCGATATTTTATTTTGTTTTTTGTGGACTTTAATCGAAACTGGCAATTGTAAAATGACTGCAATTCCTGTAAAATTTGAAGTAGTCCGGCGTCCGTCTGCCGGAAGGACATCTGAAAAGAAATCCGAAACAAATGGAGGAAAAAATCAAATGAAGAAACTGCTTGCACTCGCACTGGCACTGGTCATGTGCCTGGCGCTGGCCGCCTGCGGCACTTCCGCCGCTCCCGCTGCCAGCTCCGGTTCCGCCGCTCCTGCCGGCTCCGCCGCCGACGCCAAGGACGACAAGACCGCTGCCAGCAAGGATGACGTCAAGATCGGCTGCATCCTGATCGGCGATGAGAACGAGGGTTACTCCTACGCTCACATCAAAGGCATCGAGGAGGCCGTCGAGGCCACCGGCCTGTCCATGGACAACGTCATCATGAAGTATTCCGTGCCCGAGAACAGCGCCTGCTATGACGCCGCCATCGACCTGGTGGAGCAGGGCTGCTCCCTGGTCATCTCCAACTCCTACAGCCACCAGTCCTACATGCAGCAGGCCGCTCAGGAGTGCCCTGACGTGACCTTCGTCGCCTGCACCGGCGACACCGCCAACCAGTCCGGCCTGTCCAACTTCAAGAACGCCTTCACCGGCATCTATCAGGCCCGTTACGTCTCCGGCGTTGTGGCCGGCATGAAGATCGCCGAGCTGGTGAACGACGGCAAGCTGACCGACAAGAACTACTCCGACGGCAAGGTCAAGGTCGGCTATGTCGGCGCTTACCCCTACGCCGAGGTGGTCAGCGGCTACACCGCTTTCTTCCTGGGCATCCAGAGCGTCTATCCCGACGTGACCATGGAGGTCCAGTACACCAACTCCTGGTTCGACATCACCGCTGAGGGCACCGCCGCCGAGAGCCTGATGGCTGACGGCTGCGTCATCATCGGCCAGCACGCCGACTCCACCGGCGCCCCCGCCGCTGTGCAGGCCGCTCAGGACGCCGGCACCGTTGCCTACTCCGTGGGCTACAACATCGACATGCTGAGCGTGGCTCCCACCGCCGCTCTGACCAGCGCCACCAACGACTGGGGTGCTTACTACACCTATGCGTTCAACTGCCTGCTCTCCGGCGAGGAGATCGCCACCGACTGGTGCAAGGGCTATGACGACAACGCCGTCGGCATCACCGAGCTGGGCGAGAGCTGCGCCGAGGGTACCGCTGACAAGGTCGCCGAGGTCGAGGCCGCTCTGAAGGACGGCTCCCTGCAGGTGTTCGACTGCTCCAAGTTCACCGTGAACGGCGAGCATCCCACCTCCATCATGATCGACATGGACGGCGACTTCGAGGGCGACACCGAGGGTGTCAAGGACGGCGTGTTCCAGGAGTCCACGCTGCGTTCCGCACCCGGCTTCACCGCCCGCATCGACGGCATCACCGAGCTGAACGCCAACTGATCTCTCTGAGACAATTTGAGAAGGGAAGCCGTATTTTAAATGCGGCTTCCCTTCCGTTTCTTTTTCGACAATAAGATCAGAAAATGACGCAAAAGTCAAAAGAATGCACTTTTCAGCCTTTGCGTTCTGCGGTATAATAATATATTGTGGAAAACATGGGGAATGCAGACTGAGCAGCGAAGCATCAGCCGGTGTTCCCGATGGGTTTGACACGAGGAGCTCTGAACATTCTCCCGCTTTGCCGCACTGAGCGGGCTTCTTTCCCGTTCTGTCGCCCTGAGGCCACAGGCCTCCCCTGTCATTGAGGCCGCAGCCCCCCTGTCATTCTGAGGCCGCAGGCCGAAGAATCTTACAGCGCCAATGTCCGGCGATCCGCATGGCAGTTGCAGCAGCGGGTGTTTTAAGATCCTTCGCTCCGCTCAGGATGACAGTAAAAGCGCAAATCTTTCAGGGCTAAATGTAGGGCGGGTGCTTGCCCCCGCCATTCCATGCTGGCAAAGTTATAAATGTTATTGTAAAAGGTGTGCCGATTTGTCCGAGTGGGCACAGATCACGCTTGCAGCTTACCTGCAAGCTGCCCTGTTGCGGGAATTGGGGCCGTCCGCGGCGGGGGCAAGCACCCGCCCTACACTAAACCGGCAGGCCATCCGCGTTTCAATGGAAAACCACACCAGGTATGGCACAGACACTCAGACAACGGCTCCATCCTCGCACCTAAAACAAAATTTCCCCAACCCAAAAGGATCACATAGACCAGAGAAGAAAGGATGATTGGATTGGCTCAGACACCTCTTGTCCAGATGAAGGGCGTTTCCAAGACCTTCGGCCAGACCAGGGCCAACTACAAGGTGGATCTGGAGGTATATCCCGGCGAGATCCTGTCGCTGCTGGGCGAAAACGGCAGCGGCAAGACCACACTGATGAATATGCTCTCCGGCATCTACTTCCCGGACGAGGGCCAGATCTTTGTAAACGGCAAGGAGGTCCGCATCGCCTCGCCCAAGGACGCCATCGACCTGCACATCGGCATGATCCATCAGCACTTCAAACTGGTGGACGTGTTCACCGCGGCGGAGAACATCGCCCTCGGCCTGGAAGAGGGCGGCATGGTGCTCAACCGCAAGGCCGTGGCCGCCAAAGTGCGGGAGATCTGCGACAAGTACGGCTTCGTCGTGGATCCCGACCAGAAGGTCTACAACATGTCCGTCTCCCAGAAGCAGACCCTTGAGATCGTCAAGGTGCTCTACCGGGGCGCGGATGTGCTCATTCTGGACGAGCCCACCGCCGTGCTCACCCCCCAGGAGACCGACAAGCTCTTCGCCGTGCTGCGCAACATGAAGGCCGACGGCAAGAGCGTCATCATCATCACCCACAAGCTCCACGAGGTCATGAGCGTGTCCGACCGGGTGGCCGTGCTGCGCAAGGGCGAGTATATCGGCTCGGTCAACACCGATGACACCAACCCCCAGGAACTCACCAACATGATGGTGGGTCATCAGGTCAGCCTGAACATCGACCGCCCCGCCCCGAAGGATCCCAAGCCCCGCCTGACGGTCAGCCACCTGTCCGTCAGGGATCCCGCCGGCGTGCAGGTGCTGAAGGACGTCAGCTTCACCGTCAACTCCGGCGAGGTGCTGGGCATTGCAGGTATCTCCGGCTGCGGCCAGAAGGAGCTGCTGGAGGCCATCGCCGGCCTTCAGAGCGCCGAGATCGGCAGCAGCGTGCAGTATCTGGAGGACGACGGCTCCGCCGACGAGCTGCTGGGTCTGTCCCCCCGGAAGATCCGGGAGAAGGGCGTGGCGCTGTCCTTCGTGCCGGAGGACCGGCTCGGCATGGGTCTGGTGGGCGGCATGAATCTGCCCGCCAACATGCTGCTGCGCTCCTATAACGAGGGGCGCGGCCCCTTCGTCAACCGCAAGAGCTCGCTGAAGCTGGCGCAGGAAGTCGTGGACCAGCTGGGCGTCGTCACCCCGGACGTGTTCACCTCCGTGCGCAAGCTCTCCGGCGGCAACGTGCAGAAAATCCTGGTGGGCCGCGAGATCGCCGCCGCCCCCAGCGTGCTGATGACCGCCTACGCCGTGCGCGGACTGGACATCAACACCAGCTACGCCATCTATGACCTTATCAACCAGCAGAAGGAAAAAGGCTGCGCCGTCATCTTCGTCGGCGAGGATCTGGACGTGCTGCTGGAGCTGTGCGACCGCATTCTGGTGCTGTGTTCCGGTCAGGTGAACGGCATTCTGGATGGCCCCGGCGCAACGAAAGAGCAGGTCGGCCTGCTCATGACCAATCTTCAGGAGAAGGGAGGGGCTGACAATGGCTAAGACCGGCAGCGTCAAAAGCCCGCTCATCCGCATCGCAAAGCGCAGCGATATGCCCCGCTGGAAGGGCTGGATCATCCGCCTGATCGCCGTGCTGCTGGCACTGGTGGTGGACGGCCTCATCATTTTCGCCATCGTCAAACTGAACCCGGTGGCGGTCTACAAGACCATGTTCGCCGGCGCCTTCGGCACCACCCGCCGCAGCTGGGCCTCCATCCGGGAGGCGGTGCTGCTGCTGAGCATCGGCATCGGCCTCGCCCCGGCGTTCAAGATGAAATTCTGGAATCTGGGCGCGGAGGGGCAGATCCTGCTGGGCGGCATCGCCACCGCAGGCTGCATGATCTGCTTCGGCGGCAAGATCCCCAACTGGCTGCTCATCCTCGTCATGGCGCTGGCCAGCATCGCGGCGGGCGCCATCTGGGGCCTGATCCCCGCCATCGCCAAGGCCCGCTGGGACACCAACGAGAGTCTGTTCACCCTGATGCTCAACTATGTGGCCATTCAGCTGACCAGCTACGCCGTGGCCCGCTGGGAAAACCCCTACGGCTCCAACTCCGTGGGCATCATCAACCAGAACTCCATGGACGGCTGGTTCCCCCGTCTGTTCGGCCAGACTTACGGCCTGAACGTGCTGCTGGCCATCATCCTGATGGTGGCCATGTACGCCTACCTCAACTACACCAAGCAGGGCTATGAGATCGCCGTGGCCGGTGAGAGCCAGAACACCGCCCGCTACGCCGGTATCAACATGACCAAGGTGTATCTGCGCACCATGATCATCTCCGGCGCCATCTGCGGCTTCGCCGGCTTCACCGCCGTGGCCGGCGCCGACCACACCATCTCCACCAACACCGCCGGAGGCCGCGGCTTCACCGCCATCATTGTGGCCTGGCTGGCCAAGTTCAACCCCTTTGTCATGGTGCTGATCTCCTTCCTGCTGGCCTTCCTGGGCAACGGCGCGGGCGAGATCGCCTCCCGCTACAACCTGAATGACTACGCCGCCCAGATGATCGAGGGCGTCATCCTGTTCTTCATTCTGGGCAGTGAATTTTTCATCAACTACCGCCTCGTGCTCCGGGGCCATGAGAAGGAGGGTGCCAAGGCATGAGCAATTTCATCTCCCTCTGGCAGGCGGCCGTCACCTTCGGCACCGTCATTCTGTTCGGCGCGCTGGGCGAGCTCATCACCGAGAAGAGCGGCAACCTGAACCTGGGCACCCCGGGCATCATGTACCTGGGCGGCATCGCCAGCCTGATCGGCGCGTTCTTCTATGAGAACGGCAACCCGAACCCCAGCCCGGTGGTGGGCATCCTGATTGCCCTGATCTGCGCCATCATCGCCAGCGCTCTGGGCGGACTGCTCTTCAGCTTTCTGACCATCACCCTGCGGGCCAACCAGAACGTCACCGGCCTGACCTTGACCATTCTGGGCAGCGGCATCGCCAACTTCTTCGGCGGCAGCCTCAACAAGCTGGCCGGCGGCGTGGGTCAGATCAGCGTGGCCACCACTTCCAGCGGCTTCCGGGCCGTCACCGGCCTGAGCAACGCTGGAACGGTGGGCCAGCTGCTGTTCAGCTATGGCTTCCTCACCTATGTGGGCATCGTGTTCGCCATTCTGGTCTCCCTGTTCCTGAACCGCACCCGTGCGGGTCTGAACCTGCGCGCCGTGGGCGAGTCTCCCGCCACCGCCGATGCGGCCGGTATCAACGTGACCGCCTATAAGTATCTGGCCACCTGCGTGGGCAGCGCCGTCACCGGCCTGGGCGGCGTGTTCTACACCATGAACTACGTCAAGGGCACCTGGGCCAACGACGGCAGCATCGAGGGCCTGGGCTGGCTGGCGCTGGCGCTGGTCATCTTCGCCAGCTGGCGCAGCCTGAACACCATCTGGGGCAGCTACCTGTTCGGCATCCTCTATTGGCTGTTCTTCTATATCGGCGGCCTGACCCGTTACAGCCAGGAGCTGTTCAAAATGCTCCCCTATGTGGTCACCATCATCGTGCTGGTCGTCACCAGTATGCGCAAGAAAAAAGAGAATATGGGCCCGGCAGCGCTGGGTCTGAGCTATTTCCGCGAAGATCGCTGAGATAGCCCATTACGGAAGCCGAGGCACGAAAATGCCTCGGCTTTCCTTTGTTTGTGCGGATTTTCAAAGCCTTCCGGCCCTTTGGAAAGCGCAGAAATGAGCTGTTCTAATGTAGGGCGGGTGCTTGCCCCCGCCACGGACGGCCCTGATTTCCGCAACAGGGCAGCTTGCAGGTAAACTGCAAGCGTGATCTGTACCCACTCGGACAAATCGGCACACCTTTTACGATAACATTTATAATTCTGCCTGCATGGCAAGGCGGGGACAAGCACCCGCCCTACATTTAATTTTAAAAGCGCTCATTCTACCGACATTCTGGGCATTCCCCAATTTGTCATCCTGAGCAAAGCGAAGGATCCTAAAACACCTGTCTCCAACAGGCAGCATTCTGCTTGTAGAAGTCGGTGCTGTAAGATTCTTCGGCCTGCGGCCTCAGAATGACATGGAAGAGAGCCGCGTGCTCCAAAAGCCAGCGTAAGGAACCGTCCCTTCCGGTTGCAATTTTTCCGCAATTAGAGTAAAGTTACAGTATCTATGGAATCGCTCAGAAAAGGGGGCATCTTCCCATGCGGGATGGATTTTTGAAAGTCGCGGCGGCCACGCCGGAGGTACGGGTGGCGGACTGCGCATGGAACCGGGCACAGACGGCCGAGCTGATGCGTCAGGCGGCGGAGCAGGGCGTCAAGGTGGTCTGCTTCCCGGAACTGGGACTCACGGGCTACACCTGCGCGGATCTGTTCTTGCAGTCCACGCTGCTGCGGGGCGCGGAGCGCGCGCTGGAGGAGCTGATGGCCGAGACAAAGGATCTCGACCTGCTGGCCTGCGTCGGCGTGCCGGTGCGGGTGCGGGGCAAGCTCTACAACTGCGCGGCGGTGTTCTGCCGGGGCGAGCTGCTGGGTCTGGTGCCCAAGACGAACATTCCCAACTATACGGAATTCTATGAGGGGCGCTGGTTCACCGGCGGCGCGGCGTTTGGAGACACCGACTTCTGCATCGCCTACGCCGGGCAGGAGGGCGTGGAGTTTTCCACCGCTCTGGTGTTCCGCTGCGCCTCCTTCCCCGCCCTGACCGTGGGCGTGGAGATCTGCGAGGATGTGTGGGTGGCGGACACCCCCTCCACCCGGCTGTGCGCCGGGGGCGCGACGCTGATCCTGAACCCCTCCGCCAGCGACGAGATCGTCAGCAAGGCGGCGTGGCGGCGCACGCTGCTGAGCGCCACCTCCGGGCGGCTGGCCTGCGGCTATGTCTACGCCGACGCGGGCTGGGGGGAGAGCTCCACCGACCTCATCTACGCCGGGCACGACCTCATTCTGGAGAACGGCTCCCTTCTGGCCGAGCGCCGGTTCGGCACCGGCCTGACCGTCAGCGAGATCGACCTGGAACGGCTGGAGCACGAGCGCCAGCGCATGAACACGTTCCCCGCCGCCGCCGAGGTCTATCCGGTCTATTTTGAGCTGGAGGAAGGGGAGACGGCGCTCACCCGCTACGTCGACCCCAACCCCTTCGTGCCCGCCGACCGGGGCGACCGGGAGGAGCGGTGCGCCGAGATTCTGCGGCTCTCCGCCCAGGGACTGGCCAAGCGCCTGAAACACACCAACGCCAAAACCGCCGTGGTGGGGCTGAGCGGCGGTCTGGACTCCACGCTGGCCATTCTCATTACCGCCATCGCCTTCGACCTGCTGGGCCGGGATCACAGGGACATTCTGGCCGTCACCATGCCCTGCTTCGGCACCACCGACCGCACCCGGGACAACGCCTGCATTCTGGCCGACGAGCTGGGCGCCCGGCTGAAGCGCGTGGACATCGGCGAGGCGGTAAAAGTCCACTTCCGGGACATCGGCCAGAGCATGGACGACCACTCCGTCACCTTTGAGAACGGACAGGCCCGGGAGCGCACCCAGGTGCTGATGGATCTGGCCAACAAGTCCGGCGGTCTGGTCATCGGCACCGGCGACCTCAGCGAGCTGGCCCTGGGCTGGGCCACCTACAACGGCGACCACATGAGTATGTACGCCGTCAACGCCTCCATCCCCAAGACGCTGGTGCGCCATCTGGTGGCCTTCGTCAGCGACGACAAGCGGGCGGATCAGCCGAAGCTCTCCGCCGTGCTGGACGATATTCTGGACACCCCCGTCTCCCCGGAGCTGCTGCCCGCCGTGGACGGCAAGATCGCCCAGAAGACCGAGGATCTGGTCGGCCCCTATGAGCTGCACGACTTCTTCCTCTACTACGCCCTGCGCTGGGGCTTCGGGCCGAAAAAGGTGTTCCGGCTGGCGCTGTACGCCCTGGGCGGGCGCTATGAGCGGGACTTCATCCTGAAATGGCTCAAAAACTTCTACCGCCGCTTCTTCAATCAACAGTTCAAGCGCTCCTGCCTCCCCGACGGCCCCAAGGTGGGCACCGTCACCCTCAGCCCCCGCGGCGACTGGCGGATGCCGTCCGACGCCGTGAACGCCCTCTGGGCCGGAGAGCTGGAGGAGCTGTAAGCCACCCGTTTGCTTTTCAGAACGGAGAAAAAATGCGCCCCTTCACCATTGATCGGTGAAGGGGCGCGCTACGTTTTTTATTATACAAACAGGATGCCGACACCGGCGGCGAGCAGGAGCACGGCGCACGCCCAGATGCCGACGCTTCCGGGCAGGCAGCGCATCACGTCCCGGGTGGAGACGGGGTAGGCCGGGGGCGCGTGGCGGTAGGAGCGGGCATAGCGGACAAAACACCAGGCGGCAAAGGCCACCAGCGCCACCACGATCACACCGGCCGCAATGGTGCCGCCCTCGCCCAGCTCATAGAGGGCGGAAAAGCCCAGCGAGGAGAGGTTCAGCGCCGCGTGGCACACCATGGAGTGCCAGATCTTCCCCGTTTTCAGCACAATGCCCGCCAGCACCATGCCCAGTGCGGCGGCGTAGAAGAATTGCCCCAGATTGACGTGATACAGGCCGAAGGCGACGCCGCAGAGCAGGATAGCACACCGGTCGCCGAAGGGACGCAGGCGGTCGAGCAGCAGCTTGCGGAAGATCAGCTCCTCAAAGACCGGCGCAGCCACCCCGGCCAGCAGGATGAGCAGCGGCATGGGGGTGGATGCGACCATGTTCTGGGTCACGTCGTTGAGCGGCCTGTCCGAAAAATTCTGGAGCAGCGCGGTGACGACGGCGGTGATCATGTTGAAGAAGTAGGCCACGCCCACGCAGTAGAGCATGGAGCGCACCAGCGCCTTTGCGCTCAGCGGCAGCCCCGGTGCACGCCCCTTGGGAAGCGGGCGGAGGATGAGCCACATCAGGATGGGGGCAAGGCCGAACATGACCACATAGCTGAGCAGCATGCCCAGCCAGACCCGGTCCGCCACCCCGGGGATCAGGTAGACCGCGCCGCCCAGCAGCTGCCCGGCGGCCACATAGGCCAGCAGCGCCCAGCCGACGCGCCCCAACCGGCGGGAGATCAGCTTTCTGTCTTGTGGATCCATAAAATGTCCTTTCTGGGGGAAGCTGAGCCCCCGTCAGATCTCCCTCTGCTCCTCATCCTCTGCGAGGCGCTCATGCACCTCGCGCGATTCCCGCTCAAAGTCCACAAACATCATGCAGAAGGCGACGACCAGCAGGAGGGAGGCGCAGAGGATGGCCTTTTCCGCCCAGAGGCCCACGGCCAGATTGCCGAAAATGGCGCCGACGGTGAAGCAGAGGATGGTGAAGAAGTAAAGTCCGCTCTTGCGGGCAAATTCCGTGTTTTTGGTGCGCAGAAATTCACACAGGTTCTGGGTGGCGGAGCGCAGGTTGCCGATGCACATGGTGGTGGCGATGCCGTTGCCGTGGATCTTGCGGAAGGACTCCACCTGAAGGCCGCAGGCCAGACTGGTCAGGCTGTTGCCCAGCAGGTTCATGCTCTGGGGCAGAAAGCTGACAATGAAGAGCACGATGGCCTCCAGCGCCACCGTGACCTGCCGCCAGTGGAGCCGTTCCGTGCCCCGGCGGATGAGCCGGAACAGGTCGGACAGGGCCAGACCCACGATGAAGGCCAGAATGGGGCCGAGATAGTGCAGCGCGGTGCCCCAGTTGCCCTGGGACAGGTTGACGCCGAAGAGCAGAATGTTGCCGGTCTGGGCGTTGGCAAAGACATGGTCGCGGCACATATAGGAGTAGGCGTCCATAAAGCCGCCGCTGAGCGCCAGCACGATGCCCAGCTCGATGGTTTCGCTCATTTGCTTGGAGATGCGTTTCATGATTGGAACTACCACGCTTTCTTTTGTTCTGATTTTGCTTCCCCTATACTACCGCATCCGCGTTTCTTTGGCAAGCGGGGCAGAATTTTTGTTGCAAGATAGATAATTTTATAGTATCATTAAACTGTAAAATTGCGCTTCTTACCAATGAGCCTTATGAGGTTTCCAGCGCACCGCCAAATGAATATTGGAGGATTGAATCAAATTGATGAACACCCGTTATGATGTTGCGATCATTGGCTGCGGCGAGGCCGGCATCTTTGCCGGTTACGAGCTCAAGAAGCTCCGCCCCGAGCTGAATGTGCTGGTGATGGATCAGGGCGCGGACATCTACAGCCGCCAGTGTCCCATCGTCTCCGGCAAGGTGGACCGGTGCGTCCACTGTTCCATCTGCGATACCATGTGCGGCTTCGGCGGCGCCGGAGCCTTCTCTGACGGCAAGTTCAACTTCACCACCGCCTTCGGCGGCTGGCTCACCGACTATATGCCCGCGTCGGAGGTCATGGATCTGATCCGCTATGTGGACAGCGTGAACGTCCGCTTCGGCGCGACCACCGAGTGCTTCTCCACCGCCACCCCCGAGGCGCAGGCGCTGGAGAAAAAGGCGCTGGAGAACGACCTGCACCTGCTGCAGGCCCAGTGCAAGCATCTGGGCACCGAGAACAACCTGCGCATTCTGGCCAACATCTATGAGCACCTGAAGGACAAGATCGACTATCGGTTCCGCACGGCGGTCAAGACCATCGACCGGCAGAACGAGGGCTACCATCTGGAGCTGGAGAACGGCGACAGCGTGGACTGTGCCGTCCTGATCGCCGCCCCCGGCCGCTCCGGCGCGGAGTGGTTCGCCGGCGAGTGCAAGCGGCTGGGCATCCACCTCATCAACAATCAGGTGGACATCGGCGTGCGCGTGGAGCTGCCCGCCAAGGTGTTTGAGCACATCACCGATGTGGTGTACGAGTCCAAGCTGGTCTACCGCACCAAGCAGTACGGCGACAGCGTGCGCACCTTCTGCATGAACCCCTACGGCCATGTGGTGGCGGAGAACGTGGAGGGCATCAATACCGTCAACGGCCACAGCTACTCCGACCCCGCTCTGCGCAGCGAGAACACCAACTTCGCCCTGCTGGTGAGCAACAAGTTCACCGAGCCCTTTAACGAGCCCTACCGTTACGGCAAGCACATCGCCTCCCTGAGCAATATGCTGGCCGGCGGCGTGCTGGTCCAGCGCTTCGGCGACCTGGTCAAGGGCGTGCGCACCAATGAGCACCGCCTGAGCCAGTCCTACACCCGCCCCACCCTGACCGCCGCCGTCCCCGGCGACCTGTCCCTGGCGCTGCCCAAGCGCCAGCTGGACGACATCATCGAGATGATCTACGCCCTGGACAAGATTGCCCCCGGCACCGCCAACTATGACACCCTGCTCTACGGCGCGGAGGTCAAGTTCTACTCCAGCCGCATCGAGCTGTCCAACGAGCTTGAAACCCCGATGAAGAACTTCTTCGCCATTGGCGACGGTGCGGGCACCACCCGCGGCCTGGCTCAGGCCGGCGCCTCCGGCATCAAAGTTGCCCGGGTCGTCGCCGAGCGGCTGGGCAAGTAAATCACTGCGGCGCAAAAACCGCCCTGCATTCCGAGGAATGCAGGGCGGTTCTGTTTTGAAATGGGATCAGCCCAGCTTTGCGCCGGCGGGGATGGCGTCGTCCACCATGATGAGGTGGAGCTTCTCCTCGCCGTGCTCGGTGTGGACGGCGGAGATCAGCATGCCGTTGCTCTCCTTGCCCATCATCTTGCGGGGCGGCAGGTTGACGATGGCCACCAGGCTCTTGCCGATCAGTTCCTCGGGCTTGTAATAGGCGGCAATGCCGGAGAGAATCTGGCGGTCGGTGCCGGTGCCGTCGTCCAGCGTGAAGCACAGCAGCTTGTTGCTCTTCTTCACCGGTTGGCAGTCCTTGACCTTGACCACGCGGAAGTCGGACTTGCAGAAGGTGTCAAAGTCCACCTTCTCCTCGGTCTGGGGCTCCACCTCCACGGCGGGGAGGGCGGCCTTCTTGGCAGCCTTGGCGGCGGCCTCCAGCTCGGCGATGGCCTGCTCGGCGTCCACGCGGGGGAAGAGGTTCTCGCCCTTGGTGACGCTGGCGGTCTGGGACAGGGCGCCCCATGCGGCGGCGCTCTCCCAGGTCTGGCCGGCCTCGTCCGCGCCGATCTGGGCAAACAGCTTGGTCATGCTCTCGGGCATGAAGGGGGTCAGCAGCACGCCGCAGATGCGGGTGGTCTCCAGCAGGTTGTACATGACCGTGGCCAGCCGGGCGCCGTTGGCATCCATGTCCTTGGCCAGCGCCCAGGGGGCGGTCTCGTCGATATACTTGTTGGCGCGGGCCACGACCTTGAACACCTCGGCCAGCGCGTCCTGGAAGGCGTAGCGCTCCATGGCGGCCTCATACCTGTCCCGCAGACCCTTGGCCTGGGCGAGCAGATCGTCATCCAGCGCGTCGGCCTGACGCGCCTCGGGCAGCTTGCCGCCGAAGTACTTGC
>USIZ01000011.1 GCA_900554855.1 uncultured Eubacteriales bacterium
ACGAGGGCGGGCTGTGCGAGCACTCGCTGAACGTGTACTACTGCCTGAAGGAGTATCTGGCCCGGGAACGGGTGCAGGAGCTCTACGGCCTGCATTACAGCGACGAGACCATCGCCATCGTGTCCCTGCTCCACGACCTGTGCAAGATCGGGTGCTATACCCCCGGCGTGCGCAACGTGAAGGGGCCGGACGGCAAGTGGACCCAGGTACCTACCTACAACTTCAACGATCCCATGCCCTACGGCCACGGCGAGAAGAGCGTCTATGTGGTCAACGGCTTCCTGCGCCTGACCCGGGAGGAGGCCTTCGCCATCCGCTACCACATGGGCTTCAGCGGAAACGAGGACAACCGACAGGTGGGCAACGCCTTCCAGATGTATCCGCTGGCCTTCTGCCTGAGCGTGGCGGACATGGAGGCCACCTACTTCCTTGAGAAGGAGGAGTAAATGACCGCTCGACAGTATGCGCGCCTTTCCGCCCCGTTTCGACAGCCTGCGCGCCGGAAAGCCCTGCTGGCCGCCAACAGGGCGGTGACCTGGGGGTGCTACCTGGCCTATCCCCTCCTGCTGCTGGTGCTGGCCCTCCAGCGGGACGGCCGGTTTGTCCGCTCACTGCTGGTGCCCGCCGTCTCCTTCGCTGCGCTGTCGCTGGTGCGCCGGGCGCTGAACTTTCGGCGCCCCTATGAGGTGCTGGACATCGACCCCATCATCCAAAAGGACACGAAGGGGAAGTCCATGCCCAGCCGGCACGTCTTTTCCATCTTTGTCATCGCCATGACCTTTCTCTGGATCGTGCCGTGGCTGGGCGTCGTCCTGCTCGTCCTCGGCGCGGCGCTGGCCTGCGTGCGCGTCATCGGCGGCGTCCACTTTCCAAGGGATGTCCTCGTCGGTGCGGCCGTCGGGATCCTGGCCGGTGTCATTGGCTTTTATGTGATTTGAAATAAAAACCACCGTCTGCGGAAGGCAGACGGTGGTTTTTGCATTTTACACGGAGAAACAGGCACTCTGCCTGTCATTCTGAGGGAGCGCCAGCAACTGAAGAATCCTAAAACACCGACCTTCTACAAGCAGAATGCACCCTGTCGGAGACGGGTGTTTTCAGATCCTTCGCTGCGCTCAGGATGACAAATAGGGGAAATGCTTTGGATGACAATAGAACAGAACGCTTTCATCCTTAATGTAGGGCGGGTGCTTACCCCCGCCGCGGACGGCCGTAGTTATCGCAGCAGAACAGCTTACAGGTGAGGTGCAAGTGAGGTCTGTGCGCAGTCGAGCAGGTTTGTGCATCTCTTACGACAACACCCATAAATTAGCCAGCATGGCACGGCGGGGGCAAGCACCCGCCCTACAACAGACCTGTCAGCTTTCAGCGGCATATCTGAATTTTCTCACACCAGCACACCGTTGCAGTGGTCGATCTCGTGCTGGATAATCTGGGCAGTGTAGCCGGTGAAGGTCTCGGTACGCCAGGTCATGGTGCGGTCCTGATAGCGGACGGTAATGGTGCGGAACCGGCGGGCCTTGCGGATGCCGGGGATAGACAGGCACCCCTCCTCGGTCTCGTAGATCTCCCCGCCCTTGGTGATGGTGGGATTGAGCATGACGAGGAAGAGGAATCCGGTATTGACGGCAATGATGCGCTTATTGACGCCGATCATATTGGCGGCCATGCCGACGCAGATCTCCTTGTTGGCCACCAGCGTGTCCAGCAGGTCGGCGGCGGTGGGCAGGTCGGTCTTGGTGGCGTTGGTGCTCTTGCGGCTCAGGATGAGCACATCCTTGCAGATCGGTTTTACCATGTCAGTTTTCCCCCTTCTTCGGGCAGTTTTTCATGCACTCCTCCACCTGCGCCCGGTCGGGCATGATGGCGATGGCCCCCTTTCGGGTGGTGGCCAGACTGCCGGCAGCATTGGCAAAGGCCGCAATGGCCGTCAGCTCCGGCTCCGTCAGCGCTTCGAGCTCCGCTCTGGTCCTGTCTTTCAGCAGGGTGAGCACCGCGCCGAGGAAGGCATCCCCCGCGCCGGTGGTGTCCACGGTCTTCACGTCGTAGGCGGGCACTGCGCCGGTCACGTCTCCGCAGCGGAAGAAGGAGCCCCCGGCCCCCAGGGACACCAGCACCAGCGCGGGCCCGGCCTCGTTCAGCCGCCGGGAGCCCTCCGCCAGATCGGCGGTGCCGGAGAGCAGCTCCAGCTCCTCGTCGCTCACCTTCAGAATGTCCACCTGCCGCAGCGGTGCGCGCATCAGCTCCACGGCCTCCGTCTCATTGCGCCAGAGGGAGGGCCGCCAGTTGGGATCGTAGCTCACAAGGCAGCCGCTCTGCTTCGCCAGCGCCAGCGCGGCCAGCGTGGCCGACCGGGCGGGCTCCGCCGTCATGGACAGGGAGCCGAAATGGAAGATGCGGCTCTCCCGGAACAGCGGCGCGGGCAGGTCGGCGGGGGAGAGCATCAGGTCTGCCCCCGGATCCCGGTAGAAGGAGAAGGAGCGGTCGCCGCTCTCGTCCAGGCAGACGAAGGCCAGTGTGGTGTGTACCTTCGGATCTTTGGAGATGTGGCTGGCGTCGATGCCGTGGCGCTCCACCGTGTCGATGAGGAAGTGGCCGAAGGCGTCGTCGCCCACCCGGCTGACGAGCGCCCCCTTTGCCCCCAGCGCCGCCGCCGCGGCCAGCACATTGGCCGGGGCCCCGCCGGGATTCTGGGAATAGAGAGTCTTTTCCGCCCCCGGCGCGCTCTCCGGGGTAAAGTCAATGAGCAGTTCGCCCAGCGCGAGAATGTCAAACGCCATAAAAAGGGCCTCCCGTCAAAAATTGATCCTATTTTCTTTTATTATAGTTTTTTTCGCCGGACTGGTCAACGGGGAGGGGCGGAGGTTTGCGGTTCTGAGGCGGCCTTGTCATTTTGGGGTGCAGACTGAACGTTTGCAGAGACGGTCAAAGCCTTCCGGCCCTTTTGTCTGCCATGCTTGCCATCTTTATTGTGGTTCGCCTTCGGCGGTTACTGCACTCGCCCGGGAATGCGCGCACCAAAAAACTCCCCCGGACGGCATTGTTCTGCCGTCCGGGGGACCCTCTCTCTTCCGAAAACTGTTTACTTGTCCTCGCCGACGAAGCGGATATAGCCGTCGCCCAGCTCGGCCACCCGGGCCAGGGACTCCACCCGGACGCCCATCTCCCGCAGGCGGTCGCCGCCGGGCTGGAAGGACTTTTCCACGGCGATGCCGCAGCCCACCAGTGTGGCCCCGGCCTGCTTCACGATGTCGATGAGACCCAGCATGGCCGCGCCGTTGGCCAGAAAATCGTCGATGATAAGTACCCGATCGCCGGGGTTCAGGAACTTTTTGGACACGATAACCGTGTTCACATTGTTGTGGGTAAAGCTGACCACCTTGGAGGAGTAGACCTCTCCGGCGATGTTCTTGGTCTTGCTCTTTTTGGCGAAGATGACGGGCACGTCAAACTCCAGCGCCGCCACGCAGGCGATGCCGATGCCGCTGGCCTCGATGGTGAGGATCTTGTTCACATGATCCTCCTTGAACAGGCGGTACCACTCCCGGCCCATCTTCTGAAAGAGCTTCACGTCCATCTGATGGTTCAGAAAGCTGTCCACCTTGAGCACTTCGCCCTGCTCAATAATACCGTCTTTTCTGATCCGATCCTCCAGCAGCTTCATTTCTCAGCGTCCCCCTCGATACAAACGAAATATGTAACCCCTATTGTACCCTCTCCGCGGGAAAACGGCAACTGCTTTTTTGACAATTTTCGCGCCTTTTCGTCCGTTACCCCTTCAGCCGCTGCCACTGGGCCACGGCCAGCTCATCGCAGCGATTGTTATAGGGATTGGAGGCGTGGCCCTTTACCCAGTGGAGGTTCACGGTGTGCTTCTCGCACAGATCCAGCAGCTCCCCCCAGAGGTCACTGTTCAGGGCAGGCTTTTTGTCGCTCTTGACCCAGCCCCGCTTCCGCCAGCCCACGGCCCAGCCCTTTTCCAGCGCGTCGATGACGTACTTGGAGTCGGAGTAGAGCTCCACGATGCAGGGCTCCTTCAGGGCCTTTAAACCCTCGATCACACCGGTCAGCTCCATGCGGTTGTTGGTGGTCTCTCTCTCTCCGCCGGACAGTTCCTTCTTGAACTGGCCGAACATCAAAATTGCCGCCCAGCCTCCCGGCCCCGGGTTGCCGGAACAGGCGCCGTCGGTGTATAAAGTTACTGTTTTCATACTGCTTTCCTCACTATAATACTCATCTTCTATCCATTTGGCAGGATTCTGGTCAATATAGTCCCATATTTCCAGATAATCCTTCTCTCCACGCACAACATGCTCATAAAATGATGACTGCCAAAGTGGTCTTCCTGCCGCATGGGAGGATTTTGATTTTACCATCCGAACAAATTGGCTCAGCTCTATCTTCGCTTCCGATGTCTGTTCAATCGTGACTAACAGGTGAACATGATTTGGCATGATGACCCATTTATCCAAAGATATTCCAATCGGGAGTTCTCTCAATTTCCCTTCAACGATTCTGCCTATCTCCGTCAGTCTTGTAACAGCAGGTGCAGATGGGTCCGGCTGTGTAATGCCGGATAACAGCAACTCTCTGTTTTTCGTACAGAATGTAATAAAATAAGCACCAGGCTGGCTGTAATCATACTGTTTTAATCTTGGATGCTTTCTCTTCTGCATGAAGATACCTCGTTTTTACAGTCTGAACGGCGGGGGCAAGCGCCCGCCCTACAACAGACTTAATCGTCTAATACACGGTAATCAGATTCCCGGTATTTGCAGATTTAAAACAAAACGAAACACTCTCATTTACAACGTAGGGCGGGTGCTTGCCCCCGCCGTGCCATTCTTCTGCACAAACCCGGTTTTCATCGAAGATACATCAGTCAAACTTTTTGCTAAAACTCCCTCGATCTTATCAGGCCCCGGTGCAAAAGTAAAGCCCTTTCCGGCGAAAAAAGCAAACCCCTCCCGGGCGGGAGGGGTTGAACTGCTTTTCAAGAGGACTCAGCGCTCGCAGGCCACCACGACGCGGCGGTTGGGCTCGCTGCCGGTGGAATAGGTGGTCACGCCCTCGTAATCCTGCAGGGCAGCGTGGATCACATGGCGCTCATAGGCGTTCATGGGCTCCAGCGTCATATTGCGGTGATACTTCAGGGCCTTGCCGGCGGTCTTGCGGGCCAGACGCTCCAGCGTCTCCTCCCGCTTGGCGCGGTAATTCTCGGCGTCCAGATGGATGCGTACCCGCTTGTTCTGACCCCGGTTGACGGAGTAATTGGTCAGCTGCTGGATGGCGTCCAGGGTCTCGCCCCGGCGGCCGATCAGCGCGCCCAGATTGCTGCCCACCAGCTCCACATGGAAGCTGCCGTCCTCACCCTGGGTGATAACGGGCCTGGCGTCGTTGTCCAGATGCTCCATCAGGCCGGTCAGGAAGCGCTCGATCTGCTCGGCCTTCTCGCCGCTGGCGGGCTTTTCCTTCGCCTGGACCTGCTCGGCGGGGGCAGGAACCTCCTGCACAGGCTCGGCCTGCACGGGGGCGGCGGGCTCCACGGCGGGAGCCGGCTTCTCAGCCTTCTCTTCGACCACGGGCTCGTCGGGAGCCTGATAGGTCAGCTTCACCTTGGCGGGGCTGCTGCCGATGCCAAGGAAACCGGTCTTGGCGCGCTCCAGCACCTCCACGGAGACATCGTCCCGGGAGAGACCGAGCTGCATGAGGCCCTTCTCAATGGCGGCGTCCTCATTCTTGCCGGTAACTTCAAGATATTTTTCCATGGTAAACGGTCGTCCTTTCCGTTAAGCGTTGTCGTCGGAGGACTGGTCTTTGGCTTCCGCGTCGGCCTCGGCGGAGGTCTCCGCGTTGAGCTGGGCAAAGGTCTCGTCGGCGATGGAGCCTTCCTCGGCGGGAGTTTCGGCGGCATCAGCCTCGACTTCGACTTCGGTCTCGGTCAGCTCGGCGGCCTCTTCCGCGGCCTCCTCGGCCTCGGCCAGCTCCGCCTGCTTCTCCTCCAGCTTCTTCACGGCCTCCAGATCGCCGGCCTCCTCGGCCTGCTGGAGCGCCTGCTCCACGGCGTCGGCCTTGCGGCGGCGCTTCTTCTTGTAAGCGTCCTCCACGGCCTGCTCGTCGATGATCTCCTGAGGATCGCGGTAAGCGGTCACGCCGCCGTAGCGGTCGGGATCATAGTCGCGGCCCAGCGCGTAGGTGCGGATGCCGATGCGGCCGTTCTTATTGGCGGGTTTCTTGGCGGAAGCGGGCTTCTTGGCCTTCTTCTTGCCCTTGTTGGCCTTGTTGGCCTCCTCCTGGAGACGGCGGCGCTCGGCGATTTCCGCCTTGCGGGCGGCCAGCTCGGCCTTTTCCTTCTCCTCGCGCTCGGCGGCCTCGGCCTTCATCTTGTCGATGTCCTTGCGCAGGATCTTATTGAAGATGGCCTCCTGACCCACGGTGCACAGGGCGTTGGCGGCCATGTAGATGCACATGCCGGCGGGCATGGTGTAGCCGAACCACAGGTACATCAGGGGCATCATCCACATCATCATCTGATTGGAGCGCTCCTGAGAGGACTTGACCTCTTCCTTGGCTTTCTTCTTCTTTTTCTTCTGCTCCTCGCTGCTCTCGGCCAGGTTCTGGTTGCTCTTCATGCTGTACTTGGTGTACCAGAAGTTCAGCGCGGTGACGGCCAGGGGGATGAGGAACAGGCCGATGGCGCCCCAGGTGCCCAGCGTGTCAAAGCGGGTCCAGAACTTCAGGGTGGGCACCTGAGACAGGTCGATGCCAAAGAAGTTGAAGTTGATGGCGCTGAGCTTGTCGGCGTAGTCGGGGATAGCGCTCTTGACCAGATCCATGACGGAGCTGTCCTTGAGCATACCGGCCAGCTGCAGCTCATGATAGGCCTGGTTGCCGGTGAAGGCGATGCCCGCATCGGTGACGGCCTTGACGGCAGCAGTGACGGCGGCGTCGGGAATGCCCATCAGATATATCATGGGGCGGCGGATGATGACGTACAGCGCCATCAGAATGGGCAGGGGCAGGAAGGACCACAGGCAGCCGCCCATGGGGTTGACCTTCTCGCGCTCGTAGAGCTTCTGCACCTCTTCCTGATACTTCTGGCGGTTGTTGCCATACATCTGCTCCAGCTTTTTCTGCTTGGACTGGAGCATGGACATCTTCATCATGCTCTTCTTGCCCTTGTAGGACAGGGGGAAGATCACGACTTTGATGAGGATGGTGAACACCACCAGCATCAGGGCATAGGAAGCGGGGATGTGGCAGGACTCAAAGAACTCGTAGATCTTGAGCAGGAACCAGCCGATCCCCTGAAGAATCGTTGTCATATTTCACTTCTCCTCCAGCTTGGATGGGGGATCTCTCTCCGGGACCGGGTCGTATTCGATGGTCTTCTGACGGTGAAAAGGCTGGCACTTTGCCAGCCGCTTTGCCGCCAGAAGCGAGCCCCTCGCCGCGCCGAACCGCTCCACTGCCAAATAGGCATACTCCGAACAGGTGGGGATGAACCGGCAGGCCGGGGGCGTCAGGGGAGAGATCTGGGTGCGGTAAAATCGGATGAGAAACAGCAGCAGCCGCTTCACGGCCTTTCGCCCTCTTTCTCCTTTTTCCGCATCAGGTCGTTCTTGCGCATAATGCGCAGAAAGTCCCGTTCCAGCCGCTGATAGCTGGCCTCCACGGAGGCGGCCCGGCAGACGATGACGATATCGTAGCCGCTTTTCAGCTCAGCTTCATGGATGCGGTAAATGGCCCGCAGACGGCGGCGCAGCTTGTTGCGCACCACGGCGTGGCCCAGCTTGGCCCCGGTGGTGAGGCCGAGGCGGTTGTGGTCACGGCCGTTGGGCCGGGAATAGAGTGCGAGAGTCGGCGCGGCGGAACGGGCGCCCCTTCGGTAGAGCCGCTGAAAGACGTGATTCAGTTTTAAAGAGACAGTATACTGCATTCTTTTCCCTCTTTCGTCACATCAGCGCCTTTGACCGAAAAAACCTCCGTATGCTCCGCAAGGGTGGACGATTTCGTAAAATCATCCACCCTGCAGAGGTTACACTATTTCTCGTTCCAGGGAGCGCATCAATCAGGCGCTCAGCTTAGCGCGGCCCTTGGCACGACGACGAGCGAGAATCTTACGGCCATTGGCGGTATGCATTCTCTTGCGGAAGCCGTGGACCTTGGAGCGATGGAGCTTCTTGGGCTGATAGGTACGTTTCGTCATAGTGGTTACACCTCCAAATCACAAATAGGACGCCCTGCCGGGGGAGTAAGGCCGGCCGGGCAAACTCAACAAGCTGAATTTTCCAAACGAAAAACCCAGCCGCAGTTGCAGTCATATGGGCGCAATACACCCATGCGCGCAATAGCGCAGAAGTTATTATAGTACAAGCCCCGCCGCCGTGTCAATGAAAAAATCTAGTTTTTTGAAGCATTTTTGCGTCTATACTACATTTAGTGGTCGGAAGATTATGGGGGTACCAAGGTTTGACGGGAGAGTTTCTGTCTCAGAAGGAAAGACTTTAAGTACGGTGCAGACTAACGGAGCCTTCCCCTTGAGGGGTGATTCCCCACGGTGTGGGGAAATGGCCGAAGGCCAAAAGGGCCGGAAGGTGGTGAGCGAAGCGAACCAGAAGAGGTGGCGACGAAGGAAAAGCCATCCTGGACCTGCCCCCTCATCAGTCTGCTTCGCAGACAGCCTTTTCTTTGGAGCGCCTTCGGCGTTTACTGCACTCGCCCGGGAATGCGCCGCTGGCGCATTCCTGTTTCGGGCTCACTCCCCAAGGGGAAGCCTTCGACAGTCTGCACCGCACCACCCCAAACTGCACCCCTGCGCGCAAAAAGGCCGTCTCATTCGCCAGACCGCTATACATTTATTAAAAAGTAAGTCAATTTGTATTGCCGCAGATTTTGTTTTGTGGTAAGATTATTTAGTTAAGATAGGGGGAATATTGCCCCTGTGTTCCGACACACAGAAAAATAAAACGCAAGAGAGAGGCATTCTATGAACTCTGCCGCTGAAATCTGGAAAACGATCCTGACTTTGCTGGAGAATGAAATGACGCCGACTGCGGTCTCCACCTGGTTCAGTGAAATCGAGCCGGTCTCGCTGGACGAGAACCG
This sequence comes from uncultured Eubacteriales bacterium, assembly GCA_900554855.1. Classification (GTDB taxonomy): domain Bacteria; phylum Bacillota; class Clostridia; order Oscillospirales; family Oscillospiraceae; genus UMGS1766. The sequence goes on from USIZ01000011.1 coordinate 9,109, forward strand.
GTTTGTGCTGTGCTGCCCCACGGAATTCAAACGGAGCATCGTCAGCACCCGCTACCTGCCCACGCTGGAACGGGCTTTTTATGAGCTGTTCGCCGAGCAGATCACCGTGGAAGTCATCAGCCCCGAAGAGCGCGATCAGCTCGCCGCCGCCCCGGCGGCAAAGCCGGTGGAGACCCAGCCCCCGGTGAAGGCTCAGTACACCTTTGACAAGTTCGTGGTGGGCGCTTCCAATCGCTTTGCCTATAACGCCGCCCAGGCCGTGGCCGACGGACCGGGCAAAGCCTACAACCCGCTGTTTCTCTACGGTGAGCCCGGACTGGGCAAGACCCATCTGCTGTTCGCCATCTATAACGCCGTCCGCGCCTCCCATCCGGACTTCAAGATTGTGCTGGTCACCGGCGAGCAGTTCACCAACGAGGTGACCGAGGCCATCCGCCACAAGACCACCGACCAGCTCCGGGACAAGTACCGGGACAAGGATATGCTGCTGGTGGACGATATTCAGTTCATCGCCGGCAAAGAGGCCACCCAGATTGAGTTCTTCAACACCTTTAATAATCTGCACGAGGCCGGGCACCAGATCGTGCTGACCTCCGATCGGCCGCCATCTGACATGGTGCGGCTGGAGGAGCGGCTGCGCTCCCGCTTCGAGTGGGGCCTGATGGCCGACATCCAGCCCCCCGACTATGAGACCCGCGCCGCCATCGTCCGGGAAAAAGCCCTCCAGATGGGGCTCGACCTGCCCAAGCCGGTGCTGGAGTACATCGCGGAGAACATCACCTCCAACGTCCGTCAGATCGAGGGCACCGTCAAAAAGCTGCTGGCCTATCAGGAGCTGGACAACGCCAGCATGGATCCGGACACCGTCATCCGCGCCGTCCGAGACCTGATCCGCAATTCCGACAGCTTCATGCCCTCCCCGGAGATCATCATTGAGGAGACCGGCAAGTGCTACGGCATCGACGTGTCCGACATCATGGGCTCCTCCCGTACCAAGGAGGTCACCATCGCCCGTCAGGTGTCCATGTACATCATCCGAAACCTGACCAAGCTCTCCCTGCCCGAGATCGGCCGCGTGTTCGGCCGCGACCACTCCACCGTCATCCACTCGCTGGAAAAGGTGGAGGGTCTCATCAAAACCCACCGGGAGACCGCCGAAAATATCCGGGACATCAAGAGCAACGTCAACGCAAGGACGTATTGATAAAAAGTAGCAATTTACAAAAGCCCCTCCCGCACCTCTCCAAGTTCTCCACAGTTATCCCTGTATAAACTTCTCCCTGTGGAAAACTTTCTGACGGTCTGATTTTTTATTTTTCCACGCCGTTGTTGATACCTGTGGAAAACTCTGTGTCAATTGTGGATAAATTTTTTCCGGTTTTTCAAGGCTTTCGCCCGGTTATCCACAAAAGTTGTGCCGTTCTACTACGACTCCTAAAAATTTATCTTATCCTTTCTTATATCGCAAAGAGAAACCCTGCTTTGAACGGAGGTCACCCATGAAATTCACCTGCGAAAAAGCGCTCCTTCAGAGCGCCATCTCAATTTCTTCCCGTGCGGTCAGCCCGAAGAGCTCCATCACCGCGCTGGAGGGCATTCTGGTCAACGCCACAGACGAGCTGCGGCTGACCGGCTACAACCTTTCCACAGGTATCCGCACCATCGTCCCCGCCGACGTGACCGAGCCGGGCACCCTGGTGCTGAGCGCCCACCTGTTCGGCGACATTATCCGCCGCCTTGCCGACGATGTGGTCAGTGTTTCCACAGAAAATAACATGGTCAACATCAAGTGCGGCATGAGCGAATTCAACATTATGGGCTCGGATCCCGAGGATTTCCCGGATCTGCCGCTGGTGGAATACGAGCACACGGTGGAGCTGCCCCGCAACGTCCTGCGCAGCATGATCACCCAGACCCTGTTCGCCGTCTCCACCAACGAGAGCCGCCCCATCCACACCGGCTCCCTCTTTGAGGTCAGCGAGGACAAGACCCTGACTGTGGTCAGTGTGGACGGCTACCGGCTGGCTCTGCGCAGGGAAACTGTGGAAAAGATCACCGGCAAGCCCAATTTCTCCTTCGTCGTCCCCGCCGCCGCGCTGAGCGAAGTGGAAAAGATCTGCGGCGAGAGTGAGGACACCGCCACCATCGTGGTGGGCTCCCGCCACGTCATGTTCAAGGCCGGCGACACCATGCTGGTGGCCCGCCGCCTGGAGGGCGAGTTCCTGGCCTATCGCTCCGCCATCCCCTCCGAGTACAAGATCATCATGGTGGCCGACAAGCGCCAGCTGCTCAACACCATCGACCGCGTCAGCCTGATCATCACCGAGAAGCAGAAGAGCCCCATCCGGTGCCTGTTTGAGAGCGACAATATGAAGATCCGGGTCAACACCGCCCTGGGCGACGCCAGCGACGAGTGCCCCATGGCCGGCGACGGTCAGGAGCTGGAGATCGGCTTCAACAACAAATATATGATGGATGCGCTGAAGGCCGCCCCGGCGGACAACATCAATCTCTGTATGAACAGCGCCATCTCCCCCTGCATCATCACCCCCGCCGACGGCAAGGACAATTTCCTCTATATGGTCCTGCCCGTCCGGCTGAGAGCGGGGCAGTAAGGGATAAGCTGAATCTAGAACGGAGCCCTTTCAGGTCTAGTGTAGGGCGGGGGCTTGCCCCCGCCGCGGACGGCCGCCGCTGTCGTAGTAGGACAGCTTGCAGGTGTGCTTCAAGCGTGATTTGTGTTTGCTTGCGCAAATCGACATACCTGTTACGACAGCATTCAGCAATCTGCCAGCATGGCACGGCGGGGGCAAGCACCCGCCCTACGGCAGATATGCCAGCTGTCCGCATCGCACCCTCGAAAGCCTTCCCCTTGAGGGGAAGGTGGCCCGAAGGGCCGGATGAGGTGGCGATAAAAGGAAAGCCGTCCTAATCCTGCCCCCTCATCAGTCACGGCTCCGCCGTGCCAGCTTCCCCCCAGGGGGAAGCCTTCGACAGTCCGCACCGCACCAAAGCCTTCCTCCCAGAGGGGAGCCTTACAAGCGTTTCTACTTTTATAAAAACGAGGACATCACTATGAATCAGAACGACTACACCACTCAGATCACAACGGAATTCATCCGCCTGCAGGACCTGCTGAAATATGAGGGCCTGTGCGAGACCGGCGGCATGGCCAAAATGCGCATTCAGGACGGCGAGGTCCAGGTCAACGGCGAAGTGTGCACCATGCGGGGCAAGAAGCTCAGAAGCGGCGACAGCGTCACCATCGACGGCGTGACCGTCACCATCGAATGAGACTGAACGCGCTCTCTCTGGAGTATTTCCGCAACTACCTGTCTGCCCGGGCGGAGTTTCACCCCGGCATGAACATCATCTGCGGCGACAATGCCCAGGGAAAGACCAACCTGCTGGAGGGCATCTCCTATCTGGCCGGGGCCAGGAGCCACCGCGCCCGCTATGACCGGGAGCTCATCATGTTCGGCATTCAGCACGGCTTTCTGACCGGTGAGCTGGAGTGCCGGGGCCGGGATTTTAACGTGGAGATCACGCTGAACGCCGGTCAGCGGCGCGTTCTGAAACGCAACGGCGTGAAGCTCCAGAGCGCCGCAGAGCTGGGGGAGACCCTGAACACCGTGCTGTTCTGCCCGGAGGATCTGTTTCTGATCCGGGCCGGGGCGGTGGAGCGGCGGCGGTTTCTGGACGACACCATCGCCCAGCTGCGGCCCAGATACGCCGAAGCGCTGGAGCGCTACCAGAAGATCTGGAAGAGCAAGAGCTTCATCCTGAACCATCAGGAGGAGCGGCCCGACCTGCTGGCCACGCTGGACGACTTCTCCCATCAGCTCTGTCAGGCCGGCGCGGTCATCACCCATTACCGCGCCCACTTCATCAAGCGCCTTGCCGGGACGGCCCCCGCCATCCATCGGGAGTTTTCCGGCGGCAGGGAGGCCCTCAGTCTGGCCTACGAGCCGGACAGCGCCATTTCCGACCCGCTGGCCCCCACGAAGGTGCTCTTTGAGCAGCTGATGGAGCATCAGGAGTGCCGCCGGGAGGCGGAGCTGGCCGCCCGGAAGTGCCTGATCGGCCCCCACCGGGACGAGCTGCGGGTGGACATCGACGGCCGGAGCGCCCGACAGTACGCCTCTCAGGGGCAGACCCGGACGGCGGCGCTGAGCCTGAAGCTGGCGCAGCGGGACATCATCTTTGACGACCGGGAGGAATACCCGGTGCTGCTGCTGGACGACGTGCTCAGCGAGCTGGACCCCC
>USIZ01000012.1 GCA_900554855.1 uncultured Eubacteriales bacterium
GATCTGAAGCGTCAGCATACCGGCGCCGCAGAAGGCCTCTGCCCGCGGCTGGCCCATCTGCTCCAACCGCTGGGTCAGCTCGCCGATGTTCCCTGTTGACACATCGTCCAATGTGTAGCCGCAGAGCGTGAGCAGTTTTTCCGCCGCCTCGTAACTCTCCGGATGGACGGCGGTGCGGTCAAGCACCTGCCCGCTCTCCGGCACCCGCAAAAAACCGACGCACTGCTGATAGGCCTTTGGCCCCAGTTTAGGCACCTTCAACAGCTGTTTCCGGGCGGTAAAGGGGCCATTTTCCTCACGATAGGCCACAATATTCCTGGCCGTGGTGCTGTTCAGACCGGAGACCCGGTTCAGCAGAGAGGCCGAGGCGGTGTTCACATCCACGCCGACCGCGTTGACGCAGTCCTCCACCACGCCATTCAGTGTCTCATCCAGCCGCGCCTGCGGCATATCATGCTGATACTGCCCCACGCCGATGGCCTTAGGGTCGATCTTGACCAGTTCCGCCAGCGGATCCTGAAGCCGCCGGGCGATGGACACCGCACTGCGCAGATTGACATCAAACTGCGGGAATTCCTCTGCCGCCAGCTTGGACGCAGAGTAGACGGAAGCGCCTGCCTCGTTGACGATCATATAGCTGACGCCGCAATCCACCTCGCGGATCAGCTCCACAGCCATCTGCTCTGTCTCCCGGGAAGCGGTGCCGTTGCCAATGGCAATATGGCGCACACCGTCCTTTCGGATGAGCTTTTTCAGCGCGTCGATGGCCTCCCGCTTTTTCTTTTCGTTGAAGGTGGGGTAAACCACGGCGGTGTCCAACACCTTTCCCGTTCCGTCAACCACCGCCACTTTACACCCATTCCGATAGCCGGGATCCAACCCCATAGTCACTTTGCCCTTCACCGGCGGCTGCATGAGCAGCGGCTTCAGGTTCAGTCCAAAGTTATGGATGGCCCCCTCGGCAGCATCATCAGTCAGGCCGCTGCGGATCTCCCGTTCAATAGATGGAAAGATCAGCCGGTCGTAGCTGTCCGCTGCCGCAGCACGCACGAAGTGTTCCGACGGCGAGGGGCCGCGCAGGCTGTGGTTATTCAGGATGCGCAGAGCCATCTCTCGGTCCAGCTCCACAGACACCTTCAGAAAGCCCTCCTTCTCGCCCCGATTGATGGCCAGTACCTGGTGACCCTGCAGCTTGGAAAGCTCCCGGCGAAAATCATAATAAAGGGCGTAAACGGAGTCCTCCTCCTTCGCCGCCTTACTGACCAGACAGGCCCGTTTGGCCGCCAGTTCCTTCAGGCTCTTACGGATGGCCGCGTCATCAGACAGCGTCTCCGCCAGAATATCGGATGCGCCCCGAAGGGCATCCTCCACGCTCTCCACACCCCGCTCCGGGTCGATATAATCCCGGGCAAGCCGTTCGGGGGCGGGACCGTTCTTCATCTGGAGATAGAGCTTGACCGCCAGCGGCTCCAACCCCTTTTCCCGGGCAATTGTCGCTCTTGTGCGGCGTTTCTGCTTATAGGGTCTGTAAAGGTCTTCCGCTTCCGAGAGGAGTTTTGCCCGATCGATGGCCTCTGCCAGCTCCTCGGTCAGCTTTCCCTGCTCAGCAATCGTCTTTTTGACATCTTCCTTCCGCTGCTCCAAATTGCGCAGATAGGACAAGCGCTCGGAGAGGGTGCGCAGCGTGGTATCATCCATCGCGCCGTGCAGCTCTTTGCGGTAGCGGGCGATGAACGGAATGGTGTTGCCCTCGTCGATCAGGGCAATGACGTTTTCGATATACTTCGGATTCTGCCCCAGCTCCTGCGCCAGAATTTGTACCAGCTCAGCCACTTGTCCACCTCCTTACTCTTCACTCACAATGATGTCCGCAAAGGCGCCCCGCACCAGTTTGGCCAGTGCATTGGGTTCCACCAGCACCTGATCGCCGATCTTGCCGGCGGAGACCGCAATGGTGCCCTGCTCCAGCGCAGAAGAGTGGAAGGTGGTGGAAAACTGCTTTTTCATGCCGATGGGCGAACAGCCTCCCCGGACATAGCCGGTCAGCGGCAGAAGCTCCTTGACATGGAGCATGGCCACGCTCTTCTCCCCCACAGCCTTGGCCGCCTTCTTGAGATCCAGTTCCTCCGCCACAGGAATGACAAACACATAGTAGCCGCCCTTGGCCCCATGGGTCACCAGCGTCTTAAATACGCTGGCCGGATCCTGTCCCAGCGACTGCGCCACGGTCACGCCGTCCACCGCATCATCCCCATGGGGGTAGTGCTTGGCCTCATAGGGGATCTTCTTCTGATCCAGAATGCGCATCACATTGGTCTTCTGTTCTTTCACAGCTATCACACCTTCCTTACTGCGGGCTATTTTAGCACATTTTCGCGGCGGTGACAAACGCGGTTCTTTCTCAGTTTCAGAGCCGGGAAAGCTTGTATTTATATGGTGCTTTTGTTATAATAAGATCAATAATATTCTTTTCTGCCGTTCAGCTTTTTGGAACGGCGACCGAGGTCGAAAATAAAATGAAATACGAAGCATGGAATCCCGTCCCCCGGGACAGGGCCGCAGAGCAGACGCTGTGCAGCAGCGGCATTTCTGCTCTGGCCGCACTGACTCTGGCCGGACGGGGCATTCATTCCCGGGACGAGGCAGCTGCGTTCCTCGCCTCCGGGCCGGAGCTGCTCCATGACCCGATGCTCCTGCGGGACATGGACAAAGCCGTGGCGCGCATCCACCTCGCCATTGAACGGGGCGAGACCATCGCGGTATTCGGCGACTACGACGTGGACGGCATCACCTCCACCTGCCTTTTGAGCTCTTATCTCACCCAGCAGGGCGCTAAAGTCATCCCGTACATCCCAGACCGGCTCACCGAGGGCTATTCCCTGAACACCGATGCCATCACCCGGCTGCGGCTGAAAGGAGCACGGCTGCTGGTGAGCGTGGACTGCGGCATCACCAATCTCAAGGAGACAGATTTTGCCCGGGGCATCGGCATGGATGTCATCATCACCGACCACCACGAGTGCAAGGACGAACTGCCCAATGCCGCCGCAGTGGTCAACCCCCATCGTCCGGACTGTCCCTATCCCTTCAAACAGCTGGCCGGTGTGGGCGTAGCGCTCAAGCTGTGCCTTGCGCTGACACCGGAAGCCGAGCGCAGTCAGACGCTGGACGACTATGTAGATCTGGCCGCCATCGGAACCGTGGCCGACGTAATGAGTCTGACAGACGAAAACCGCGCCATCGTCTCCATGGGTCTGCGCGCGCTCTCTCATACCTGCCGCCCCGGCCTTGTCATGCTGATGCGAGAGTGCGGTCTGGAGGGCAAGCTCATCAGCGCCAGCTCCATTGGCTTTACGCTGGCCCCGCGCATCAATGCGGCGGGCCGGATGGGCTGTCCGCAGGTGGCGGCGCAGCTGCTGATGACTCAGAGCGCCGAGGATGGCGCAGCCCTCGCCCAGACACTGTGCGACCTGAACCGGGAGCGCCAGCTCATTGAGCAGGAGATCTTCGCGCAGTGTCTGGAAATTCTGGAGCAGCGGCCCGAACTGAGCCGACACGCCATCATACTGGCCGGACACAGCTGGCACCAGGGTGTCGTCGGCATTGTGGCCTCTCGGCTCTCGGAGCGTTTCTCCGTGCCTGCATTCATGATCTGCCTCGATGAAGAAAACAGAGGCAAGGGCTCCTGCCGCAGCTATGGCGGCTTCAACCTGTTCAAGGCGCTGGAGGAGTGCGATGATCTGCTGGAGGGCTTCGGCGGCCACGAGCTGGCAGCCGGCTTTACGATCCTGAACGAAAACGTAGACGCCTTCCGCAGCAAAATGCAGCTGCTGGCCTCCCGCTGGCAGGCGGAGCATCCCTGCGTGTCCACTCTGCCGGTGGATGCCGTGCTGGACGACGCGAACCTCATCACACTGGAGAGCGTAACCGATCTTCAGCATCTGGAGCCCTTTGGCACCGGAAATCCCCAGCCCACCTTTGTGCTGACCGGCGCGTCGATCAGTTCCATCACACCGGTGGGCAAGGGCCGCCATACCCGGCTCAGGGTGACCCGGGATGGCTGCTCCTTTGACGCCATTCTCTTCTCCTACGCCCCGGAGGCCACCGGCCTCCAGATCGGAGCCCGGGCCGATCTGGCCTTCTATCCCCAGATCAACGTGTTCCGCAGCACCCGCTCCATCCAGCTCATGCTGCTGGACGTGAAGGCTGCCCCCTCCCTCGCCCAGCTGGATCGCATGCTGTACGAACGCTGGAAACAGGGCGAGTCCTTCCACACCAAAGAGCTGCAAATGCTGATCCCGGAGCGGCAGGACTTTGTGGCCGTGTGGCGCTATCTCTCCGCCCATGCCGCCTCCAACCTCTTCCGGGAATCCCCCATGAAGCTGGCCCGGAATATCTCCCGCGCCGCCGGACTGCGGGAGACTTACGCCCGCACCATGATCTGCCTGGAGGTACTTCAGGAACGGGGGCTCATCCACTTTGACACTCAGCCCAACGCAGTGCAGATCCGCATTCAGCCCGTACAGGGCAAGGTGGATCTGGAGGCGTCCGAGATCCTGCGCAGTCTGCGCGCCATGCTGGGCTGAACACCCAGTTCGGCTTAAAATTCTGACCTTTACTGGAACGGAGATGATCCTATGGATCCGATTCTGGAACAATATACCGCACTTGAAAACAAGGTGCTGGCCTATACGCCCAATCTGGACAAGGCGCGCCTGTTCGACGCCTTTACCTATGCCGACAACGCCCACGCCTCCCAGCAGCGCAAGGACGGCAGTCCCTACATCACGCACCCGCTGGCAGTGGCTGATCTGGTGGCCGATCTGGAGCTTGACCCGGACAGCGTGATCGCCGCCCTGCTTCACGACACCATTGAGGACACCGGCGCCACCCACGAGGATGTGGCCAAGCGCTTCGGCGAACCGGTGGCCGAGCTGGTGGAGGGCGTCACCAAGCTGACCCGCGTGCAGTATGCCAGCCGCGAGGAAAAGCAGATGGAGAATCTGCGCAAAATGCTGCTGGCCATGTCCAAGGACATCCGGGTTATCCTCATCAAGATCTGTGACCGGCTCCACAATATGCGCACCATGCAGTACCAATCCCCGAAAAAGCAGCGGGAAAAGGCATTGGAGACCATGGAGATCTACGCTCCGCTGGCTCACCGCCTGGGTATGCAGCGCATCAAGTGGGAACTGGAAGATCTGTCCCTCAAGTATCTCGACCCGGTGGGCTACAACGACATCAAGACCCAGTTGGAGTCCCGCTTCTCCGCCCATCAGGAGTTTCTGACCAACACTCAGGCCAAACTCCAGAAGCGCATGGAGGACGAGGGCATCCACTGCACCGTCTATGGCCGCATCAAGCACATTTACTCCATCTATCGGAAGATGTATACCCAGCACAAAACGCTGTTTGAGATCTTTGATCTCTACTCCTTCCGGGTCATCGTGGATGACATCGCCGACTGCTACAACGTGCTCGGTCTGGTGCACGATATGTTCAATCTGGTGCCCGACCGATTCAAGGATTATATCTCCGCTCCGAAACCGAATATGTATCAGTCCCTTCACACCACCGTCATCGGCAAGGAGGGCATTCCCTTTGAGGTGCAGATCCGCACCTGGGAAATGCACCAGATCGCCGAATACGGTATTGCGGCCCACTGGAAGTACAAGGCCGGTGTGGGCAACAAGAAGCTGGACAGCGAGGCCACCTATGAGTGGGTGCGCAAACTGCTGGAGAGCCAGCAGGACACGGATGCGGAAGAATTTGTCCGCTCCATGCGAGTGGATCTGTTCGCCGACGAGGTGTTTGTGTTCACCCCCCAGGGCGATGTGGTCAATCTGCCCGCCGGAGCCACCCCCATAGACTTTGCCTACTCCATCCACTCCGCCGTGGGCAACCGCATGACCGGAGCCAAGGTCAACGGCCGCATCGTCCCCTTTGACACCAAGCTTCAGAACGGCGACATTGTGGAGGTCATCACGTCCAACGCCTCCCGCGGCCCCAGCCGGGACTGGATGAAGATCTGCAAGAGCAATGAGGCCCCCAACAAGATCCGCCAATGGTTCAAGAAGGAGCGCCGGGAGGAGAACGTGGCCACCGGCCGTGCGGCCTTTGAATCCGAGATGAAGCGCTGCGGCCTGACCATGACCGAGATCACCCAGGAAGATGTGCTGCCGCTCATTCTGAAAAAGGTAAAGTTCGGTTCACTGGACGACCTGTACGCCGCCATCGGCTACGGCGGCATGACCGCCCAGAAAGCCGTGATCCGCATCCGCGACGAGATCCTGCGCCACACCAAGCAGCAGAAGGATCAGGCCGCCCAGCAGGAGCTGCTGGAAAAGGGCGAGGGGCTCCATGTGGCCTCTAATCCCACAGTGCCGCTCCCAAAGAAACCGGTGCGCAATCAGAACGGCATTATCGTCGAAGGGCTGGACAACTGTCTGGTCAAGTTTGCAAAATGCTGCACCCCCGTCCCCGGTGACCCGGTCGTTGGCTTCATCACCCGGGGCTACGGCATCTCCGTCCACCGACAGGACTGCCCCAACGCCTCCCCGGAGCGCCGCGCCAAGGAGAAGGACCGCTGGATCAGCGTCAGCTGGGGCGACACCCATCAGGACGCCTACCAGACCAGTCTGGACATCACGGCCAAGGATCGGCAGAACCTGTTTCTCGACGTGGCCGCCGCTCTGTCCGCCGCACAGGTGCGGGTGGACAGCCTGTCTGCCAAGGGCACGCCGGACGGCTTTGCCGTCATCACCGCCCAGCTGCAGGTACACTCCAAGGACGAGATCAACGCGGTCATGCGCAAGCTCAACGGCGTCAACGGCGTCATGACCGTCAACCGTGCAAAGGGGTGAGGATATGAAAGCTGTGGTCACCCGCGTCCGCTCTGCCAGCGTGACGATCAACGGAACTCTAAACGGCAAAATCGAAAAAGGCTTCCTCGTTCTGCTGGGCGTCGGCCCGGAGGACAGCGAGCAGGACGCCGTGCTGCTCGCCGACAAGGTCTGCGGCTGCCGGGTCTTTGAGGACGAAAACGGCAAGATGAACCGCAACCTGGCCGCCGTGGGCGGCGAGCTGCTCGTCGTCAGCCAGTTCACCCTCTATGCCGACCTGAAATCCCGCCGCCCCGGCTTTACCGGGGCCGCCAAGCCTGCGCTGGCGGTGCCGCTCTATGAGCGGTTCATGGCCGAGTGCGAGAAGCTGGGCTTCCATGTGGAGCACGGCGAGTTCGGCGCGGATATGCAGGTGGAATCCTGCAACGACGGCCCGGTCACTCTGCTCTTTGACTCAAAGGACTGGATCAAGAATTGACTATCCCCATATGTGAGGTGTTAACTATGAAATTAGATTCTCTGCAAGTCGGCATGATCGGCACCAACTGCTATCTGCTCACCGATGAAACCGCGGACAACGCCACCGCCGTGATCGATCCCGGCGGAAGCGCCGATCAGATCCTGGCGCGCATCAGGAAGAACAACCTGGACGTAAAGCTCATTCTGCTGACCCACGGCCACTTTGACCATGTGCTGGGCGTGCCCGATCTGCTGGCGGTCTACCCCGATCTGCCCGTCTATATCACCGAGACCGACTATCCAGAGGCTCGGGACGGTGGCCAGTTCGGCTACAAGATGGGGCCGGTGGAGTCTGTTCAGTTCTACGATGAAGGCAGCACCGTCCATGTGGGCAATCTGGCCGTGGACGTGCTCCGCACCCCCGGCCACACCCCCGGCTCCGTCACACTGAAGGTGGAGGATGTGCTGTTCACCGGCGACACGCTGTTCAACGGCTCCTGCGGCCGCACCGATTTCCCCGGCGGCAGTTTTGCCGATATGCAGCGCTCCCTGAAACGGCTCAGCGATCTGCCCGGCAATTACCGGGTCTATCCCGGCCATGAGGGCAGCTCCACACTGGACTACGAGCGCAAATACAACCCGTTCATGCAGCGGCTCTGAGCCGCGCGAAGGAGGGAACGCAAGCATGCTGGAAGTGGTATTCAGTGACAGTGCGGCGGGCAGCCTGCAAAACTGCCCTCAGTTTGTCGAGTCCGGCGACGTTCTTCCCCTCCCTTTCTCGCTGAGCTTCGGTGATATCTCCGAGCCCGTCCCCGGCCCGAAACGGCTGGCCGCATTGGAGCGGCTGTATGGCGCGTCTTCCAGGCAGGCGCAGGCGGTCGCCGCGGAAGAAATGCGCTATGCTGACAAACTGGAGCGATTCAAGGAGCCCGGCGCCGAAGTGCGCGTCTGGTACAGCGACGCCCCGGATGAGCTGTGCGGCTTTGCGTTTCTGATGGATCAGCTGACGCAGATCCACTTTACCGGCCCGGTCTGGGCGGTCAAGCAGCCGTGCCCGAATATTTCCCCTGACGGCAGTGCAGAATTTTATCGCGGCTGGGGTGAGGTCGAGCCGGAGTACTGGGAGCCCTTCTCCCGGCTGGCGCGGCCTGTCTCCCCAAAAGAGCAGGCCGCATGGAGCTGTATCTGGCAGGGACTGCGCCGGGAAAACGCACCGCTCCGGGCAGTGGTCAACGGCCGAATTATGAGCGTTCCGTCGGATTTTTATGACAGCATCCTCCGGCAGGAAATTCGCGGTCTGGAAGCGGAATTTGATGCGGCGTTTCTCATTGGCCGGACGATCTGCCGTCTGCCCGCCCTCGGCGACGCCATGATTGCCCTGCGGGTGCAGGATATGATTGACCGGGGCGAGCTGGCGGTCATCGGCACCGACGCCGCTCCTGACGGCGCTGTTTATTGGCGCAGACTGCGCCGCACGGACGTTTTCCCTCAAAAATAACCCAAATGGGAGCATACTATGTATCTCAAGCTCATTCATCATGAATACAAATACGCCGTAGAGCAGATCATGCTGGTGCTTTTCCCCGGTGAAAAACCGGTCTATGACGCCGCTGCCGGAGAGGCGCAGAGCGCCGTGTCCTCCCTGTCTCTGGGCAAAATCTGGGCCACAGCCCGAACCGTGCTCACCTGGGACGGCAAAACCGACGTGGGCATCTCCCGTGTGGCGGTCAATGAATTGACCGACGATCTGGTGCGTGACCGGCTGTTGCAGCGTATCATAAAGCAGTCCTTCTACAAGGCCGCCGCCTGCACCGGCATTCAGCCGCCGTGGGGCGCGCTGACTGGCATCCGCCCGGCCAAGCTGGCCAGCAAGGCGCTGAAGGAAACCGGCTCTGAAGCGCAGGTGCGAAAGCTGTTCCAGACCGAATTTTTTGTCTCCCCCGCCCGCACGGAGCTGGCCTTGGACGCCGCCCGGTCGAGCATCGCGGCGGAGCAGCAGCTGGAAAAGAATGACCTCTCCCTCTATGTAGGCATTCCCTTCTGCCCCACTCGATGCGCCTATTGCAGCTTTGTCTCTGCCGACGTACAGCGCGCGCTCAAGCTGGTGGAGCCCTATCTGGCGGCGCTGGATCAGGAGATCGACGCGGCGGCGGGCTATCTCCGTGAAGCCGGAGCCAAGGTGCGCACCATCTACATCGGCGGCGGCACTCCCACCACCCTGAGCGCCCCGCAGCTGGAGCATCTGATTGCTCACCTGCGGCAGGTGCTGGAGCTGGACCGGCTGGCTGAATTCACTGTGGAGGCCGGACGGCCGGACACCATCACCGCCGACAAAATGGCGGTGCTCCGGGATCTGGGCGTGGACCGGGTGTCGGTCAATCCCCAGACGATGCAGGACGAGGTCCTGCGGGCCATGGGCCGTTCCCACACGGCGGCGGATATTCTGACTGCCTATGACATCGTCCGCAAAAGCGGCATCCCCATTGTAAATATGGATCTGATCGCCGGACTGCCCAAGGACAGTGTGGCCGGCTTCCGGAATACACTGGACACGGTGCTCTCGCTGGATCCTGAAAACATCACCGTCCACACGCTGGCCCTCAAGAAAGGGGCGCGGCTCATGATGGAGCGGGAGGGTCTGCCCACCGGCGAGGAGACCTCCGCCATGCTGGATTACGCGTGGGACGCGCTCCGCGCTGCCGGACAGATCCCCTACTACCTCTATCGTCAGAAATATATGTCCGGCGCACTGGAGAACATCGGCTGGTGCAAACCGGGCACCGAGGGGCTTTACAACATCTGCATCATGGAAGAGCTGCACTCCATTCTGGCACTGGGCGCCGGCGGCTCGACCAAGCTGACCAATCCCGCCACCGGCAAGGTGGTGCGGCTCACAAATCCGAAATATCCACAGCAGTACATGGAACGCATTGACCAGCTCTGCCGGGACAAAGCGGAACTGGTGGCTTTCCAGCGTTCGCTGTAAGGAAGGAGCGTTTTGTATGGCATATCAGCTTTCCAAGATCAACGAGGCCATCCGTTCGGACACAAAGGGCTTTCTGGAGGAATGCGACGCCGAATTTCAGCGCAAAGTAGACCGGGCGGCGGAAAAAATCATCGAGAATCTGCCTCAAAGCCCCATCGTTCTGCTCAGCGGCCCCTCCGGCTCCGGCAAGACCACCACAGCCATGAAGATCGACGAGGCGCTGGAACGCCGGGGTGTGGTCACCCAGACCATCTCCATGGACAACTATTTTCTGACCGTCTCTCCGGAGTCGACACCCCGCACCAAGGACGGCAGCTATGACTTCGAGTCCCCACTGTGCATGGATATGGAGCTGCTGAACGAGCACTTCACCGCACTGGCCAGGGGCAAGGAAGTGCTGATCCCCCACTATGATTTCTGCCGCCAGATGCGGGACACCAGCCGGTGCACGCCGCTGCGGCTTCAGAAAAACGAGGTGGCCGTCTTCGAGGGCATTCACGCCCTGAACGACGCCATCGCCGGTCGGCACCCGGAGGCAGAGAAGATCTATATCTCTGCCCGCTCCAACATCACGGACGGTGAAGCGGTGATCTTCAAGGGCACCTGGATGCGTCTGGTGCGCCGGGCCGTCCGGGACATGAACTTCCGGGGCAGCGATGTGGTTGGCACGCTGGCCCAATGGGCCAATGTGCGCCGGGGGGAAAAGCTCTACATCTCCCCCTTCAAGCACCGGGCTGACATTATTTTTGACTCCTCTCTCCCCTACGAAGTCTCCGTCATGAAGCACTTTGCGCTTCCGCTTTTCGAGGCGGTGCCGGAGGAGAATCCCCGGCGGCGGGAACTGCTGGATATGATCCACGCCTTTGAGGCGCTGGAGAGCATCGACCCCGCTCTGGTGGCCCCGGAATCTCTGATCCGGGAATTCATCGGCGGCGGAAGCTATCATTATTGAGAACTCCGTTCATTTCCCTGAACAAATCAACAGAAAGGAACTAGTACTATGAGCGAAGAATACGAACAGCAGGGCTGCTCCGGCTGCGGCAGCGAAGCCGAGGACAACTGCACCCATGACTGCGGCAGCTGCGGCCACAACTGCGGCCAGCCGCAGGATCTTCACGAGCCCTGCAATCCCCATTCCGTCATCCGCCACGTCATCGGCGTGGTCAGCGGCAAGGGCGGCGTGGGCAAGAGCATGGTCACCAGCCAGCTGGCAGTCACCATGGCCCGGATGGGCTATCGCGTCGGCATTTTGGACGCCGACATCACCGGCCCTTCCATCCCCAAGGCCTTCGGCATCCACGAGCGGGCCGTGGGCAGCGATCAGGGCATTCTGCCCGCGCTGACCGGCACCGGCATTGCCGTCATGAGCCTGAATCTGCTGACGGAAAACGAGACCGACCCCGTCGTCTGGCGCGGCCCGGTCATCGCCGGCGTCGTCAAGCAGTTCTGGACGGATGTGTGCTGGGGCGAACTGGACTATCTGTTTGTGGATATGCCTCCCGGAACCGGCGATGTGCCGCTGACGGTGTTCCAGAGCCTGCCGGTGGACGGCATCGTCATGGTCACCTCTCCTCAGGATCTGGTCAGCATGATCGTCACCAAGGCGGTCAAGATGGCTCAGATGATGGACATCCCCGTCCTCGGTCTGGTGGAGAACTTCAGCTACTTCACCTGCCCCGACTGCGGCAAGAAGCTGAACATCTTCGGCACAAGCCACGCCGACGAGGTGGCCAAGGCCAACAATATCCCCCTGCTGGCTCAGCTGCCCATTGACCCGGAGCTGGCTCAGGCCTGCGACGAGGGTCGTCTGGAGGACTTCCAGAAGGACTATCTGGCCGACACCTGCAAGATGATCACCGCTTTGATAAAATAATACAGCCAAGCAAAAGGGCCGCCCCGCGCAATACTGCGTGGGGCGGCTCATTTGGATCTGTTCAGTTTTCATATTCCAGCGGCACTTCAAAAAGTCTGCTTACATCGGGATAGCGGCGGCGCAGGTTCAGGATACGCCCCGCTCCATCGGTAAAACAGTGTTCACTGGAACCGGTGGCCCGGAGCGTACCGTCTGCGGCATCCACCACCCGGTAGCCCACCGTCAGACGCACGCCGTTATAGGCCCTCTTTTCCAGATAGATCCGCACCTGCTCGCCGAAGCGGGCCGAGGAATGGTATTTCGCCGCGCAGCTCACCACCGGGATCTGAATGCCCATGCGTTCGATCTGGGCAAAGGGCAGACCCATCTGCTCGAACCAGTCCACCCGGGCCTCTTCAAACCAGCGGATATAGTTGGAATGGTGGACAATGGCCATCTGATCTGTCTCATAATACTGCACGGTATGACAATAGGGTATCAGCATAGTCTCTCCTTTATTTCTGTGTGCCTGGGCGCACCGGCACAGGCTGAAATACCTCGCCGTCCACCAGTGTCTCCACCGTTCCGGCGGTAAAATCCAGAATGCGGGCGGCATAGGCGTCGCTCTGCTCCTCCGGCACCAGCACGGTGAGCACAATGTCCGCGCCGTACTCCGTGTCCTCAATGACCGCGCCGAAGCGCTCGGTCTCCTGCTTTAAACGCTCATACAGACTGTATGTGCAAGGCACCAGTTGGCGCACCCAGCGGCGCACCACACTGACGCCGGCGGCGTCTAACGCATCCTTGGCCCCTTTGGTGTAGGCTCTCAGCAGTCCGCCGGTACCCAGCAGAATGCCACCGAAATAACGGGTCACGACACACACCAGATCGGTGATGCCTTCCTTCTCAAATACACCCAGCATGGGCTGTCCTGCAGTAC
>USIZ01000013.1 GCA_900554855.1 uncultured Eubacteriales bacterium
TGAGCCGGGGCTGGAGATCACCTGCGTGGATGGCCGGGTGCGCATCACGGACAATGGTCAAGTGACGCAGCAAAACACGCGACATCCCGGCGAAATCCTGCGTCGGATCGTGGCGGAACACAAAAGCCCGAAAATTGAGGGCTTTCCCACCTTCACCGGCGGGCTGGTGGGCTACTTCTCCTATGATTTTATCAAATACGCCGAGCCCAACCTGAAGCTGGACGCAGAGGATCAGGAACATTTCAACGACTTCGACCTGATGCTCTTTGACAAGGTGATCTGCTTTGACAATCTGAAGCAGAAGATCATCCTGATCGCCAACGCCTCCACCGATGATCTGGACAGCAGCTATCCCGCGGCGGTGCGGGCGCTGGACGAGATGGCCCAACTGATCCGCACCGGCACCCCCGCCCCGGATCAGCCGCTGAAGCTCAGGAGCGAATTCCGTCACCTCTTTGACAAGGAGCAGTATTGCAGCATGGTGGAACGGGCCCGGAAGTATATCTATGAGGGCGACATTTTCCAGGTAGTGCTCTCCAACCGGTTGGACGCAGACTGCGAGGGCAGTCTGCTTGACACCTACCGGCTGCTCCGGGTCATCAACCCCTCTCCCTATATGTTCTACTTTTCCAGCGATGATATTGAGATCGCCGGCGCCTCCCCGGAGACGCTGGTCAAGCTGACCGACGGCACGCTCTACACCTTCCCGCTGGCGGGTACCAAGCCCCGGGGCAAAACGCCGGAGGAGGACAAAGCGCTGGAGCAGGCCCTGATGAGCGACCCGAAAGAGCGCAGCGAACACAATATGCTGGTGGATCTGGGCCGCAATGACATCGGCAAAATCAGCCAGTTCGGCTCGGTGGAGGTAGAGCGCTACATGGATGTGCTCCGTTACTCCCACGTCATGCACATCGGTTCCACCGTGCGCGGCACAATTCGCCCCGACAAGGACGCGGTGGACGCGGTGGAGGCCATTCTCCCCGCCGGGACGCTGTCCGGTGCGCCAAAGTTCCGAGCCTGTCAGATCATCAACGAATTGGAGAACAACAAACGGGGCATCTACGGCGGCGCGATCGGCTACATTGACTTTACCGGCAATCTGGACACCTGCATTGCCATCCGCATTGCCTTTAAAAAGAACGGCAAGGTATTCATCCGCTCCGGCGCGGGCATTGTGGCCGACAGTGTGCCTGAGAGTGAGTATCAGGAGTGCATCAACAAGGCTCAGGCCGTGGTGAATGCGGTCAAGGCATCCGAGGGAGGGCTGGACTGACATGGTTTTACTCATCGACAATTATGACAGCTTTTCATACAATCTCTATCAGCTGGTAGGCTCCATCGACCCGGACATCAAGGTCATCCGTAATGACGAGCTGACGCCGGCGGAGATCGAAGCGCTGGCTCCCCGCCGCATCATCCTCTCCCCCGGCCCCGGCAAACCCGCCGACTCCGGCGTCTGTGAGGATGTGATCCGCCGCTTGACCGGCAAGATCCCGATTTTGGGCGTCTGTCTCGGCCATCAGGCCATCTGTGAGGTGTTCGGCGCTACCGTCACTTATGCCAAGCAGCTCATGCACGGCAAGCAGTCCATGGTGAAACTGGATGTAACCGGCCCCATCTTTTCCGGAATGCCGGAGGAAATTTCCGCCGCCCGCTATCACTCGCTGGCCGCAAAGCCGGACACCATTCCCGATACGCTGAAAATCGTCGGCGCAACGGAGGACGGTGAGGTCATGGCTGTGGCCCACATGAGCGCACCGGTATATGGGCTCCAGTTCCACCCGGAGAGCATTCTCACCCCGGACGGGCGCCGCATTCTTGAAAATTTTCTGGCTGACAAACCGCTTTAAACTCAGGAGGAATCGATATGATCCAGGATGCAATTATTAAGATCGTTCAGAAGGAAGATCTGAGCTATGAAGAGTCCTATGCCGTAATGAACGAGATCATGAGCGGCCAGACCACCCCCACCCAGAATGCCGCGTTTCTGGCGGCGTTGTCCACCAAGAGCACCCGAGCGGAGACGATTGACGAAATATCCGGCTGTGCCGCCGCCATGCGGGATCACGCTATCAAGTTCGATGCAAACGGCCTTGAGACGCTGGAGATCGTGGGCACCGGCGGAGACGGCGCCCACAGCATCAACATCTCCTCCACCGCCGCCATTGTGATCGCCGCTGCCGGAGTGCCGGTCACCAAGCACGGCAATGTGGCCGCCTCCTCCAAGAGCGGCGCAGCCAATGTGCTGGAGGCGCTGGGCATCAACGTCAAGCTGGAGCCCGCCAAGATGGAGCAGGTGCTTCAGAGAACCGGGATCTGCTTCCTGCACGCTCAGGTCTACCACACCTCTATGAAGTATGTGGGCGCGATCCGAAAGGAACTGGGCTTCCGCACAGTGTTCAATATTCTCGGCCCCCTCACCAATCCGGCTCACCCCACCATGCAGGTGCTGGGCGTCTACGACGAATATCTGCTCCAGCCTATGGCACAGGTGCTGAGCAGTCTGGGCGTCAAGCGGGGCATGGTGGTCTATGGTCAGGACAAGCTGGACGAGGTCTCCATCAGCGCCCCCACCTCCGTGTGTGAATTCAAAGACGGCTGGTACAAGACCTACACCATCCAGCCCGAAGATTTCGGTCTCACCCGGGGCACCAAGCAGGATATCGAAGGCGGCGAGCCGAAGTACAATGCTCAGATCTCCCGCGCCATTCTCTCCGGTGAGTTGACCGGTCCGAAGCGCGACGTGGTCCTGCTGAATGCCGCCTGCGGCCTCTATGTTGCCGGAAAAGCAGAGTGCATTCAGGACGGCATCGCACTGGCTGCGGAGCTCATCGACACCGGAAAGGCCCTTGAAAAGCTGGAGGAATTTGTGGCAGCCAGCAACGCCTGATCCTTTGGGAGGTAACTATGTCTACTATTCTGGACACCATCGCTGACTACGCCCGGCTTCGCGTGGCGCAGGACGTGCAGTCGCACAGTCTGGATGATCTGAAAGCGCTCTGCCGACAGGCAGGTCCGGGTAACGGCACCGCATTTGAGCGGGCACTGGCAAAGAACGGCATGAGCTTTATTTGCGAGGTGAAAAAGGCCTCCCCTTCCAAAGGGATCATTGCAGAAAACTTTCCTTATCTGGACATTGCCCTCGCTTATGCGGATGCCGGCGCAGACTGCATCTCCTGTCTGACAGAGCCGAGGTGGTTTCTGGGATCTGACGAAATTTTCAGCCGGATCCGCGCCGCAGTTTCTACGCCCATGATCCGAAAGGACTTCACAATAGACGAATATCAGCTCTACCAGGCCCGGCTCATGGGGGCAGATTGTGTTTTGCTTATCTGCGCACTGCTTGACACGGAGACGATTCAGCGGTATCTTACTATATGTGAAAGTTTGGGCCTGGCTGCACTGGTGGAAGCCCACGATCCTGACCAGATCCGCTCTGCCGTTTCCGCCGGGGCAAAGATCATCGGCGTAAACAACCGCAACCTGCACGATTTTTCCGTGGACTTCTCCAACGCCGCACGGCTGCGGGATCTGATCCCGCCGGAGTGCATTTATGTTGCGGAGTCCGGCGTTTCCGCCCCATCCGACATCGCTCAGCTGAGCAAAATCGGCGCAGACGCTGCACTGGTGGGCGAACTGCTGATGCGCGCTGAGGACAAGAAAAAAATGCTTTCTGAAATGAGGAGCTTTGCCCAATGACGAAGATCAAGACCTGCGGCCTGTTCCGTGAACGGGACATCGACTATGTGAACCAGTATCTGCCCGATTATGCAGGATTCGTGCTGAACTTTCCCAAGAGCCGCCGCAGCCTGTCGCCCGAAAAGGCAGAGGACTTGATCCGCCTGCTGAATCCCGGCATTCAAGCCGTCGGCGTTGTGGTTGACCTGCCGCTGGAAACCGCCGCCGGGCTGCTGGAACGGCGCGTGGTGGACATTCTCCAGCTCCACGGCCACGAGGACGAGGACTACATCCGTGCATTGAAGGAACGCACAGATCGTCCGGTCTGGAAGGCGTTTCAAATCGCCTGTGCGGCCGACCTTGAGGCCGCACAGAACAGCTGCGCCGACATGATCGTGCTGGACAATGGTCAGGGCACCGGCGAGTGCTTCGACTGGAGCCTGCTCTCCGGTTTTGAGCGCCCCTACTTTCTGGCCGGCGGGCTGAACCCCGGCAATGTGGTCAAGGCTGTCAAGCAGCTGCATCCCTATGGGATCGATCTCTCCAGCGGCATTGAGACCGACGGAGTGAAAGATAAAGGTAAATTATCTTCCGTTATCGCTTCGGTACGGAGGATGAAATGAAAGGAAAAGGTGAGTTACCATGAAACTGTTCCTGGACACTGCGAATGTGGATGAGATCCGCAAGGCAAATGAGATGGGCGTCATCTGCGGCGTCACCACCAACCCCAGCCTGATCGCCAAGGAGGGCCGCGACTATGCCGAGACCCTGAAGGAGATCTGCGGTATCGTGGACGGCCCGATCTCCGGTGAGGTCAAGGCTACCACCGAGGATGCCGTGGGCATGATCAAGGAAGGCCGCGAGATCTTCGCCATTGACCCCAAGCACATGGTTGTGAAGATCCCCATGACCCTTGAGGGCCTGAAGGCCATCAAGATCCTGTCCGCCGAGGGCATCCCCACCAACTGCACCCTGATCTTCAGCACCAACCAGGCTCTGTTGGCTGCCCGCGCCGGTGCCACCTATGTCAGCCCCTTTGTCGGCCGTCTGGATGACATCAACGAGGATGGTCTGGCCCTCATCGAGGACATCGCCAATGTGTTCGCCCTCTATGACGACATCCATACCGAGATCATCTCCGCCTCCGTGCGCAACACCGCTCACGTTCTGGGCTGCGCCCGTGCCGGTGCTGATATCGCCACCGTGCCCTTCAAGGTCATTGAGCAGATGGCCAAGCACCCCCTCACCGACTCCGGCATTGTGAAGTTCCAGGAGGACTATCGCAAGGTGTTCGGTGACTGATCTCTGAACCTTACCCTACCTTTCCCTTCATTATCATAAATGAGGGAACCTTTCTCGCCGCTCCTCTCCAGCTGGAAGGGCGGCGAGAAACGGTATACCTCAATACATTAAACTTCTAAGGAGCGAACTACCATGTCCAACGGACGATTTGGCATCCACGGCGGCCAGTACATCCCGGAAACGCTGATGAACGCTGTCATTGAGCTGGAGGAAGCCTACAACTACTACAAAAACGATCCGGACTTCAATGCCGAGCTGGACGAGCTTTACCACAACTATGCCGGACGCCCCTCTCTGCTGTACTATGCGGAGAAAATGACAAAGGATCTGGGCGGCGCCAAGATCTATCTCAAGCGGGAGGATCTGAACCACACCGGCGCCCACAAGATCAACAACGCCCTCGGTCAGGCTCTGCTGGCCAAAAAGATGGGCAAAACCCGGCTCATCGCCGAGACCGGCGCAGGGCAGCACGGTGTGGCTACCGCCACAGTGGCCGCCTGCATGGGCATGGACTGCGAGGTCTACATGGGCCGTCTGGACATGGAGCGGCAGGCGCTGAACGTCTACCGCATGCGGCTGATGGGCACCACCGTTCACGGCGTAGACGCGGGCACCGCAACGCTAAAGGACGCGGTCAGCGAGTGCTTCCGGGAGTGGACGAGCCGCATCAGCGACACGCACTACCTGCTGGGCTCCTGCATGGGGCCCCATCCCTTCCCTACCATCGTCCGGGACTTTCAGGCGGTCATCTCCAAGGAGATCAAGCAGCAGATGCTGGCCCAGGAGGGAAAGCTTCCTGACGCAGTTATCGCCTGCGTCGGCGGCGGCAGCAACGCCATCGGCTCCTTCTACAACTTTATCGAGGATCCCGGCGTTCGGCTGATCGGCTGTGAGGCCGCAGGCCGGGGCGTGGATACCTTTGAGACCGCGGCCACGGTGGCCACCGGTCGGCTGGGCATCTTCCACGGTATGAAAAGCTACTTCTGCCAGGACGAGTTCGGCCAGATCGCGCCGGTTTACTCCATCTCCGCCGGTCTGGACTATCCCGGCATCGGGCCGGAGCACGCTTGGCTCCACGACACCGGCCGGGCGGAATATGTTCCGGTCACCGACGACGAGGCGGTAGATGCCTTTGAATACCTCTCCCGCACCGAGGGTATCATTCCCGCCATTGAGTCCGCTCACGCGGTGGCCTACGCCAAGAAGCTGGCACCCACGATGCGACCCAATCAGAGCATTGTCATCACCCTGTCCGGCCGCGGAGACAAGGACGTGGCCGCCATCGCCCGTTACAGAGGGGAGGATCTCCATGATTAAAATTGCAGATGCCTTTCAGAATGGAAAGGCCTTCATTCCCTTCCTGACCTGCGGCGACCCGGATCTGGAGACCACCGAAACGCTGGTCAAGGCCATGGCCGAAGCAGGAGCCGACCTTATTGAGCTTGGCATCCCCTTCTCCGACCCCACCGCCGAGGGCCCGGTCATTCAGGCGGCCAATCTGCGCGCGCTCAAAGCCGGAACTACCACAGACAAGGTATTTGAGCTGGTGCGAAAGCTGCGCGAGACCATCACCATCCCTATGGTGTTCATGACCTATGCCAATGTGGTATTCTCCTACGGCTCCGAGAAGTTTCTTTCCAGAGCCGCTGAGGCGGGCATTCAGGGTCTGATCTTGCCTGACGTCCCCTTTGAGGAAAAGGCGGAATTTGAGCCGCTATGCGCAAAATATGGTCTGGAACTGGTCAGCATGATCGCCCCCACCTCCCACGAGCGCATTCGCTCCATTGCCGCAGAGGCCAAGGGCTTTGTCTACTGCGTGTCCTCTCTGGGCGTCACCGGAGTGCGCAGCAGCATCACCACGGATATTGGCGCCATGGTAAAGCTGGTCAAAGAGACAAAGGCTATTCCCGCCGCTGTCGGCTTCGGCATCTCCACTCCGGAACAGGCCAGGGAAATGGCTCAGAAGGCGGACGGGGTCATTGTGGGCAGCGCCATCGTAAAGCTGATCGCCGCCAACGGCCGGGACAGCGTCGAGCCTGTCACGGAATATGTGAAGGCCATGAAGGATGCAATCCGATAATTCAGTCCATAAAATCCATAAAACCAGCCGCCTTCGGGAGAAGGCGGCTGGTTGCGCATAACGCATAAAACGCGGAGCCGAAATTTCGGCTCCGCGTTTGTTTACTCAGTTGGCGGCATCCACATCATGGGCTTCCAGCGGCGTATCGCTGTACAGCCAATCCTTCAAATGCTGCTGTGTCTTGTCCCAGTCAACCGTCAGAACCGCCATCTTATTGATGGTCTCATCCTGATACTCGCCATCCTGAGGCAGGCGATAGGCCTGGAGATCGTCGATACCGTAGTTATAGACCTCACCGGCATAGGCCATGATGTCCGCATTGCTGGTGATATCCGTCTCCACACACTCCATCACAGAATTCAGGATGTCCATGATCTGTGTGATCGGGCGGCTCATCAGTTCCTTGAACACCTGCGTCACCACCACGCGCTGGCGGTAGGTGCGTCCAAAGTCGTTGGCCTCCTTGCCGGTGCCCACATAGCGGGAGCGGGCATAGGCCAGCGCTTCTTCGCCGTTCATATGGTTGACGCCTTCCTCCATGGCAAAGCCCCACAGTTCCATATAATCGGCCTCATCCTGGGTCAGCGTGATATCAATGCCGTCCAGCTTGTCCACGACCATCTGGAAGCCATCGAAGTTGATGCCCACATTGTGGTCGATGTGAATACCGAAGTTCTCCTCGACTGTCTGATCCATCAGCTCGTAGCCGCCAAAACTGAACGCGGCGTTCAGCTTGTTGTTCTTATAGCCGGGGATCTTCACATAGCAGTCACGCATCAGCGACACAATGGAGATCTGCTTGGTCTTGCGGTTCAGGCTGACCACCATCATGGAATCGGAGCGACCGCGATCCTCCGTGCGCACCTCATCCCCCATCGTACCGGTATCCCGGCCGATCAGCATGAAATTGACCACGTCGGAGTCAGGATCTACCTTTTGGGTGGCAAAATGAAGCTGATCGTCCGTCGTTGTGTCTGCCCCCGTCGCATCCTGATCGAAATTCTCTGAGGTCTTGGCCTCATTTCCGATATCGATCCGCCTGATGAGATCCAGCTTTCCGTTGACCACGACCACGGCGGCCACTGCCGCACTCATCAAAACGATAAGCACCACCAGAACGATAATGATTGCCTTCTGCCAGCCGGGCATACGGCGTTTCTTTTTGCCGCGGCCACCCTTAGGTGGCCGCCCTCCACCGTCTCCGCCTGCACCGGAAGCGCGGCGGGAGCCGCTGTACTCAGAACTGGACGACCGTCTGTGTGCGGTGTACTCATCATCATAATAAGTCTGCCGGCCGCGCGAACGCTCATCACGCTGTGCTGATGTGCCGGAGGAAGGTCTGCGCGTCTTTGCTCCGGAAGCCGGCTGCCGGGGCGCTTCTCTTTTTCCTGCCATGGGTTACCTCTTTTCCGTTTGATTCAGTTCAGCTCCCGGGCTGCAAAGCCCAGCGCGGAAGCGATCACCTTATCCATATCGTAGTATTTATACTCACCCAGACGTCCGCCAAACAGCACATCCGGCTCCCGCTCCGCCAGCGCCGCATAGCGCTGATAGAGCTGGTTATTTTTCTCGTCATTGACCGTGTAATATGGTTCGTCCCCCGGATGCCAGTCCATGGGATATTCCCGGGTAATGACCGTCTTCGGCTGAGTACCGAACTCAAAATGCTTGTGCTCGATCACGCGGGTATAGGGCGTCTCCCGATCCGTGTAGTTGACCACCGCATTGCCCTGATAATTTTCCATATCCAGCACTTCAGACTCAAAGCGGAGCGAGCGGAACTGGAGCGGACCATAGCAGTAATCAAAATAGCGGTCGATCGGTCCGGTAAAGACGACCTTGCGGCACTGCGCCCGCAACTCGTCCCTGTGGTCAAAATAATCACAGTTCAGGCGAACATCAATTCCGTCCAGCAGTTTTTCAAAGATGGGCGTATAGCCCCCCTCCGGGATGCCCTGATAGCGATCGTTAAAATAGTTATTATCGTAACGAAAGCGCACCGGGAGGCGGCGGATAATAAAGGCGGGAAGCTGTGTGCAGGGACACCCCCACTGCTTCTCCGTATAGCCCTTGACCAGCTTTTCGTAGATATCCCGGCCCACCAGTGAGATGGCCTGCTCCTCCAGATTCTGCGGTTGAGCGGGTGCGTCCGCACGCTGGGCATCGATGATGGCCTTCGCCTCGGCGGGGGTGGAAATATTCCAAAGCCGGGAGAAGGTATTCATATTGAAGGGCATATTGTAGATCTCACCGCGATAATTGGCGATGGGCGAATTGACATAGTTGTTGAAGGTGCAGAACTGGTTGATGTAAGTCCAGATCTGCTGATCGGAGGTGTGAAAAATATGTGCGCCGTACCGGTGGACATGAATGCTTTCCACATCGGCCGTGTAGCAGTTTCCGCCGATGTGGCCGCGCCGCTCCACCACAAGGCAGCGCTTTCCCTGTTTCTGCGCCTCGTGGGCAAAGACCGCGCCAAAGAATCCGGCGCCGACGATCAGATAATCATACATATTGGAGCGTACCTCGCTTCATTTGTTTCCTTTACTTCACTTTCGACATACTTCAAATATTTTAAGCTATTTCCGCTCTTACGTCAAGCAAAGGTGTTTTTTTCTTCCGTCTATCTGCACAAGACATATCTCTCATTTTTGCCACTATATACAATTTTTGACGGGATAAAAAGAATCTTAAAAAATATTTCACAGCTTTTCCGCATAAAGCTGTGTCAAATGCTCTGTTTTGCGCCGTTCAGAGCCGCCCGCAATGCATCGCCCAGCTGAATGATGCAGGGGTTTTCATTTTCTGCCAGACTGGCACAGACGATACTCTGATAGGTCCCGCTGGGAAGGAACCGGTAGCGCTCCGGATGGAGCAACTGGGCCCGCTCATCCACCAGGCCGATCGCATGGTCGTGCTCCACCGCCTCCAGACCGCTGGCCAGATTGTCCATTGGCATAAAAGCCCCCGGCGTGACCTTCAAAAGCGCCAGAAGTCGGCGAAGGTAGCCGTCTGTGCCATCGCCTTCCCGGGAGCGGGTCTCGCAGAAGGTCTGGCCGGACAGATCCTGCACCGCCAGGCCCGGCCGGGCCGCAAGCGGATGCTCCCGGCTGATGAGAAAGCAGGACTGCTCCAGCAGCAGCTCGGTATAGCGCACACCGGTGCGATGATCCAACGCGTGGTCAAAGGTGATGACCGCATCCAGCCTGCCATTGAACAGCTGCTCCAGCAGGGTCGGATTATCCAGCCGCGCCACTGTAAGCCGCAGTCCCGGATGCTGACTGCGCAGCTGGGCGATCACGTCAGAGACCTCATCCAGTCCCAGATTTTCCAGAATGCCCACTGCAAGGGAGCGTTGCTCCAGATCGGCCGCTCGTCGGAGCTCTACCTGAAGGCGACGGAATTTCCGGTCTGACTTGGAAAAGAAGTCATAATAGCATGCCCCGGCTGGCGTCAGCTCCACCCCGCGGTTGGTGCGAACAAACAGTTCCGTACCAAGCTCCCGCTCCAGCGCGGCGATCTGCTTGCTCACCGCAGGCTGAGCCACAAACAGCTGACGGGCCGTCTCAGAAATACTCTTTGTTCCGCACAGGTGCAGAAAATAGCGAACTTGCAGACTGGTCATAACATCGCCTCCATAACAAATAGATTATAGCAGGCCAATGTTAAAATGAAAAGGCGCGGTTTCGGAAGAAACCGCACCTGTTCTGCTCTTCTGTATTATTCAACACCCGGGATCGCCGGTTCGCCGGTGGGATAGACGGAAACACCGTCGTAATGGTACACGGGGGTCTCCCGGGGGCGGTCCGGTGTGACCGGGAAAAACGCCCAGTCATATGCCGGCGCCTGAGTCCATGGGATGTCATACTTTGTAAGGAAGAAGGGATAGAAACGCAGCTTCCAGATCTTCCATGCACCGTCCTCCCTGATAAAATCCACGGCATATTTGCCCCAGCGCCAGTGGCCCTGCGGACGGGCATCTCCCTCCCGCCAGGTATCCGCGCCGGAGGAGATCCAGACGCCTTTGGCGGTCTGGCCATCCTCTGCCACAGTGAGAATAGGGGTATCGCAGGTATAGAGCATCATCACACCCTTATGCTTTTCCTCCCAGCCCGGTGTATGCCGATCTCCAAAGTCCTGAAGATAGCAGCGCTCCACGCCGATTCGTCCGTCATAGATGCCCCAGGGCTGCTCCAGCAGGCAGTCGTCCCGCCGGCTCCACAGCTCCACCATTTTCCGGTTGAGCCATGCGGCCCCATAGTACATCACTTTTCCCATCAGATTCTTGCAGTCCACGATCGCACTCTGGCGCTCCACTTCCCGGGTCAGCGCCTCCAGATTTGCCTGTGTCATCTTCCGCTCCCCCTTTCACCATGTATAGCCAACATCATCGTAGGTCTCGTATGCCTCCGGCGGCGCAGGCTGGTCTTCCGGGTAATGGCCGTTGGGATCGTAATTCCAGATGGGCCGTTCCAACGGATGGTCGCAAGTCGTCTCCAGCATAAAGCCGTCATAGGGCGGCACATCCGTCCAGCAGGTGTCATAGGGGGCCTGAAACAGCGGATAGACCTTCATCTTCCAGATCTTCCAACCGTCCTCTTCCAGCAGAAAATCTACGCCGTACTTGCTCCACGCCCACATTCCCATGGGGATATCCGCACCCTCATTGGCCGTCTCGAAGCCCGGACTGATCCAGACGCCCCGGGCAGTTTTTCCGTCTGCGGCCACCTCGATCACGGAGGTGCCAATGGTATGCACACACAGCAGCCCTTTCAGCAATTCCTGAATTTCCGGCATGGAGCGGTCACCGTGATCCTTCAGATAGCAGCGCTCCACGCCCGCATAGCCCTCATAGGCTCCCCAGGGCATCTCCAGCTTACAATCCGGGCGTTGCGTCCAGAGCCTCAGGAAATCCTTATGGCGCATCTCCCTATGCAGGGAGACATAGGTCGTCATCAGCTGCTCGCACTTCTGCGCGGCGCCGACCCGATCCAGCTCAAAGGCCAGTTCTTCCATGTTTTTCATTGCTGTTCTCCCCCTTACCAGGTATAGCCCACATCGTCATAGGTCTCATATGGTTCCGGCGGCAGCGGCTCGTTCTCCGGGTAGATATAGTCTGGGTGATAATTCGCCGCACCCCGGGAGGGACGGTCACAATGGGTCTCCGCCACAAAGCCTTCATAGGGCGGCACATCCGTCCAACAGGTATCGTAAGGGGCTTGAAACACAGGATACACCCGCATCCGCCAGATCTTCCAGACGCCGTCCTCCTGAATGAAATCAGCACCGATCTTGCTCCACGCCCAAGTGGCTGCCGCCTCGCCATTCTCGGCAAAGGTCTCCTCGCCGGGGGACAGCCAGCAGCCCCGGGCTGTCTTCAAATCGCCTGCCACTTCGATCACACCGGTGGTGTGCGTATGCATCGGGAACAGGCCGACCATAAACTCCCAGGTCTCAGGATAACTGCGGTCGCCGTGATCCTCCAGATAGCAGGTCTTTACCCCTTGATAGCCGGTATAGCTGCCCCAGGGCATATCCAGAATGCAGTCGTCCCGCTTGGACCACAGCTTCAGATAGTCGATATGCCGCATAGCGGTGTGAAAAAAGGAATAGCGGCCCATCATGTTTTCAATTTCCCGCACCGCGCGCAGCCGCTCGTAGGCGCAGTTCAGCTCTTCCAGTGTCATTGCCATGCTTTGACTCCCCCTTGTTTTGATCTCTGCCGTCATTCTAGCACAGGTACGGCCGCGTGCATAATCTCCATTTCGGACGGGTGCTATTCTGATTTGGTTATGGACCCTTTTGTCTGTGAATTTACTATTGCTTCACATTTGCGCCCGAAATATATGCTAGAATATTTCTCTCCAAGGCCGAAGGACAAAGGAGGTCGGCTCTGTCTAT
>USIZ01000014.1 GCA_900554855.1 uncultured Eubacteriales bacterium
TCTCTCCCGGTGAGCGTGTGGTAAAATGACACTCTAATATAGTAAATAGCAAAGACATCACCGGGAGCACGACCGGACTTGCGATGATTGCAGTATCCGGATCTCCCAGTGATGTCTCTACTACATAGGATAACAGAAATTGCAAAAATATCAATCCCACACATCCATCTGCATTTGCAGATCATGCCCGTAGTTCCATCCATTTTCCCACAAAAAGCCAGTCCATGAATCCGGGAAAGTTCATGGACTGGCTTTCATTCTTTCTCTTATTCAAAAATTTCCCACTGGTGATAGCTCTCCCCCTCCAGCGTTTTCCACTGAAACATGCCGTCCTTCAGTGTCATATAGCTGTGGGCGCTGTTCTGCTTTGGAATGGACACACTGCCGGGATTCAGGTAGGTTGCACCGCCGGGAAGCGGCTCCCAGGCCGGAATATGGGTATGGCCGTGCAGCAAAATATCACCCGTATGGAGCGGCGGCATTTTCTCTTTATTGAAGTTGTGACCGTGGGTGGCAAAGATCATATGTCCACGCTCATACAGGATGCAGTAGTCGGCTAAAATCGGGAACTCCAGCACCATCTGATCGACTTCACTGTCACAGTTGCCCCGGACACAGAGCAGCTTCTCCCTCAACGGATTCAGCAGAGCAATGACCTCCTTCGGGGCGTACTCCTCAGGCAGGTCGTTGCGGGGCCCGTGATAGAGAATGTCGCCCAACAGCAGCAGTCGATCCGCCCCCTCACGCGCAAAGGCCGCCAGCAGCGCACGGCAATAACGGGCGGAACCGTGGATATCCGATGCGATCATCAAATTCATGTGGTCTGCACTCCTCTCTTTGTTCTTCCCATTGACGCAGCGTCCGGCGCCTGCACTTTGGTTCAGAGCTTCATCTTAAGCTGATTTATGCTCGCCGTCAAGTTCACTTTTGAATAGGAAAACCGCTCCAAACAAAAATTTGACAGCAGTGTTATAATACAAACCAGCGCCTTCGGTTCTACCTGGTTGACAAATACCCACTTCCAGAGTAGAATTTTAACGGTATAAAGTGATCGAGTGATATTGAACTAGAAAGGACCTAGCATGATCAAGTTCCACTACGCAACCCTTGACGATAAAGCCCGCATTGATGAGCTGCTGCACAACAGCAATGAGCGCGGCTGCGAATACAGCTTCACAAACCTCTTCGCCTGGAGCGCCCCCTATCAGCTCCAGGTGGCCTCAGTAGAGGGCTGTCTCACCACTCACATGACCGGCATGATCGGCCCCTGCTACCTCTACCCGGTGGGCGGCGACACCAAGGCCGCCATTCTGGCATTGGCACAGGACGCCGCCGAACGGGGCGAACCCCTGCGGCTGGGCTGTCTGTCCGCCGAACGCCGGGATGAGCTGGAGTCGTTCTTCCCCGGCTGTTTTGAGTTCAACGAGGACCGGGATGGCTTTGACTACCTCTACGACATCCAGCGGCTGGCCACGCTGACCGGCAAGAAGCTCCACGGCAAGCGCAACCACATCAACAAGTTTCTGGCCGAATACCCGGACTGGTCCACGGAGCCCATTACCATGGACAATCTGGCCGAATGCCTGAAAATGAATGACGCATGGCACCGGGAAAATGAGGGATATGACGGCGAGGATACCTTTGAGGAGGACGGCGATGCCCTCATCAAGAGCATGGCCCACTATGAGCAGATGGGACTGGACGGCCTGCTGCTCCGGGCTGGCGGCAAAGTGGTCGCCTTCACCATGGGCGAGCAGATGGGGGCGGAGGACACCTACGATGTCCACTTTGAAAAGGCATTTGCCGAGGTGCCCGGCGCCTACCCCATGATCAACCGGGAGTTTGCCCGCTGGGTACAGGAGCACTACCCCGAGGTGCGTTACCTGAACCGGGAGGACGACATGGGCGTGGAAGGTCTGCGTCAGGCCAAGAAGTCCTACTACCCCGATCTGCTGCTGGAAAAGTACAGCGCAGTGCTGAAAAAAGAGATTCTGTAATTGAAAAGTCTGCTGTTTCCATATGAAGCAGCAGGCTTTTTCTTGCTTTCATTATATCGTCAGAGTTATACTTAGGGCAGAAAAAGCTATTTTCCATTCTTCTTCCCCAGTAGTATGATAGTGGTGAAATCAAGCGAAACAATACAGTTTGGAGGTACATTATGAAAGCAAATCGTTATCCCCATGTATTTCAGCCTATTACCATCCGGGGGCTGACCCTGAAAAACCGGCTGGAATATGCCCCCACCGTGGTACTCAAGTGCAACGCCGACGGCACCATGAGCCAGGATATGCTGGACTTCATGGAGTGGCAGGCCAAGACCGGCGTGGGCTGGGTCACTGTGGGCGATACCCCGGTCACCCATGATAACACCTCTCACTGGCTGTGCGAGATGAATGTCTGTAACGACGACTGCATCCACGGCATGAACGCACTGGTTGAGAAGTGCCGCCAGAACGGCGCGGAGCTGTCTGTCGAGCTGGCCTACGCCGGCCGCGGCAACCGGGCTCCCGCCGACGGTCAGCCCACCGCCATCGTCTCCGCCGAGCGTCCGCTGAACCCCGGCGACAATGTGCGCACCATGAACCGCGCCGACATGGACGAGATGAAGCAGAACTTTGTGGACTGCGCTGTGCGCTGCAAGCACGCGGGCTTCCGCATGATCCTGATCCACTGTGCCCACAACAACTTCCTCGCCCAGTGGCTCTCCCCCGATTCCAACGTCCGCACCGATGAATACGGCGGGTGTCCCGAAAACCGGCGCAAGTATCCGCTGGAGGTGCTGAAGGCCATTCGGGAGGCCGTGGGCAGCGACATGGTCATCGAGCTGCGCGTCTCTGCCACCGAGGGCATTCCCGGCGGTCTGGAATTTGAGGAGTCTCTGGCCTTCATGGAACTGGCGCAGGAGTATGTGGACATCATGCACGTCTCCCAGGGCTCCATCTTCCACCTCTCCGCCCGCTACACGATCCCCACCTATTTCCGCGAGCCCCACAAACCGCTGAACGTGGACTATGCCGCCGAGGTAAAAAAGCACCTGCATATCCCCGTGGCCGTCGTGGGCATGATCACCACGCTGGAGGAGGCCGAGGACATCATCGCCTCCGGCAAGGCGGACATCGTGGCCATGGCCAAGAGCTTCATGGCCGACGGCGACATCATCCACAAGTCTCTGGCCGGTGAGAGCACCGAAGTGCGCCCCTGCACCCGCTGCGACCTGTGCGGCAATGCCAACACCTACGGCACCGCCATGAGCTGCGCCATCAATCCCCGCTGCGGCATCGCCGGAGAGATCGAGCAGCTGCCCGTGGCCGAGCGCAAGAATGTTATGGTCATCGGCGGCGGCCCCGCCGGCATGATGGCCGCCCAGACGCTGATCAAACGCGGCCATACCGTCACCCTCTACGAAAAGGCGGACAAGCTGGGCGGTCTGCTCATCGACGCCAGCATGGTGCCCTTCAAGCAGCTCATGCGGGAGTATCTGGACTGGGACATCAAGGAGACCCTGAACTGCGGTGCAAAGATCGTGCTGAACACCGCCGTCACCGAATCGCTCATTGAGCAGGAGGATCCCGACGCCATCATCGTGGCCACCGGCTCCGTCTATGTGAATCCCCCCATCCCCGGCATGGACAGCGCGCTGGCCGTACGGGACGTGGACAGCCACGCCGTGGAGCCCGGTCAGAATGTTGTGGTCTGCGGCGGCGGCATCACCGGTCTGGAATGCGCGCTGGCGCTGGCCCAGGAGGGCAAAACCGTCACCGTCGTCGATATGCTGCCCCGCGAGAACTTCGTCATGGAAATGCCCATCTTCAACAAGGCCGATCTGCTGGCCCAGCTGGAGGAGAAGGGCGTGCAGCTCATCGGCTCTCAGAAGATCCAGTCCATCGACGGCGGCGTACACACGCTGGACGCCGACAGCGGCGAGGCGCACTTCTACGCAGCCGACAGCGTTGTCAACGCGCTGGGCGTCAAGCCGGACAATACGCTGGGTATGGCCCTGCTGGCCAAGTACGGCAGCCATCAGGTCGTGATGGTAGGCGACTGCACCGCCCGGGGCGGCAACTACTACCGCGCCAACCACGAGGCTT
Source organism: uncultured Eubacteriales bacterium (assembly GCA_900554855.1). Classification (GTDB taxonomy): domain Bacteria; phylum Bacillota; class Clostridia; order Oscillospirales; family Oscillospiraceae; genus UMGS1766. Next base: position 4,089 of record USIZ01000014.1, read on the forward strand.
ACAACGCCGCCATGCGGATCTGACCCTCTTCCCATTCAAATAATCCAACAAAATACGCCGGTCTTCCTGACCGGCGTATTTTGAGCGCTTCTTTTTTCACCGAAAATAAGAACGGCCCGGGAGAACCCGGGCCGTCACAGAGGGAAAATGAGGATAAAGGGGAGAAATCGTTCTTTGCATCAGCGGCCGATCGGCTTATCGTCAATGCAGGCCACCAGAATAATGCCGATGACGCAGAGCACAGCCACCATGCCATAGGCCAGATGATAGGTTCCGGTCAGGCTCAGGCCCACACCCATAATGACGAAGGCAAACGAGCGGACGATATTGGTGATCGGATTCAGCACACCCATGGCGCGGACAAAGTCATAGCGGCCAAACAGGGTGCCCACCATGGAGGGGAACAGGTTGCCGATGCCGCCGATGGCCATGCCGATCATAAACACGGTAAAATACTGGAGATAAACATTGTTACTGGGAATGGCGCAGGCGATCAGAGTCACCAGATACCAGACGCCGTAGACAATGGATGCCTTCTTGGTACCAATCTTCTGATCCAGCCAGCCGGTCAGATAGCTGCCGATCAGGCCGAGGATCGCGGCGACGGTCATGGAGGCAATGGCCTTGGGCGGTTCCCAGCCGGTCATAATGAGGCGGGGAATCAGGCGGCTGATGCAGGAGACCGTGCAGACAATGAAGATACCGAAACCAAGACCGATGAACCAGACCTGCTTATTGCACAGCAGACTCTTCGCGTTCCAGGGCGAATGATAATTCTCCATCTCGCGGCGGGCGGCCTCCAATTCCTCTTTGGAGACGGTACCGTTGTCCGGCGTGCAGCCCAGCTCTTCGGGGGTGTCACGCATGACAACGAAGGAGAAGATGCCGGCGATAATGAGCAGTGCGCCCATGAGATAGAAGGAGCCGTTGGTACCGGCAATGCCCACAAAGGCGGTCAGCAGCAACACAAAGGTGGCGGAGCAGAGATTCTGGCCCATAGTGGCCCAGCCCAGTGCAAGGCCCTTCTTCGTGGGAAACCAGTTGGCCATCAGCGCATTGGCACAGGTATGGCAGTAGCCCATGCCGAAGAAGTTTGCCAGCGCGGTGATGATGGTAAAGCCGGCCAGCGTGCTGACCACGCCGTACATCATGTAGGTAATACCACCCAGAATCGCGGCGATCAGCATAATGGGTCGGTTTCCCCGTTTGCTGACCAGCCAGCTGGCCAGCGCCGCACCGATCAGACCCAGCCAACTGGCCGGGGTGGTCAGACTCAGGATAGCCGCCTCATCCACACCGTGGGCATTGGCAAAGTTTGTGACGATGGTATTCAGGCCGTCGGTACACATACCGGCATAGAAGTAGAACATCAGACCGGCGACAAAGATCATCAGCCAGCCCTTTGCACCGAAATTGCTCTTCGTACTGTTTTGCGTTTGCATTCAGGGGTCCTCTCTTTCTTCTCGTTTGTGTTTTTTTCAGCACTGCGCAGCGCTTTTCTGTGTAAACAACATAACACACCCAGTTCCGTTCGCAAAATTCATTTTCACACCTACCGCTATGTCTCGCCGGTTATACTGTCAATTTTTTTAACAAACTTACCATTGAATAAAGAAAAGAGGTTTGACATGGATCTGACCCAGCTGAAATATTTTCAAGCGGCCGCCCGCACGGGCAATATCACCCGGGCTGCAGCAGAGCTGTACGTCTCACAGCCGAACCTGAGCAAGAGCATCACCCGGCTGGAAGAGGAGCTCGGCGTACCCCTCTTTGACCACCGCAAGGGCAAGATTGAACTGAACGATTACGGTCGCATGTTTCTCTCCAGCGTGGATATTGCCTTTTCCGAGTTGAGCTCTGGAGTGCAGAACATTCAGCGTATGTACGCCGCATCCCAGTTTATGCTGTCACTGGGATGCAATATCCGCGGCTATCTGGCCGACAATCTGCCCGCCTTCTCCAGCGCCCACCCGGAGATCGGCATCCGTCAGCTGGACTGTACCACCCCCCAGCTCATCGACCACCTGCTGGATCGCAGCATCAATCTGGCCCTGTCCAACGAAAAGCTGGTGGATGAGCGGATCGACTTCCGCCAGCTGGGCAGCAAGCACTATGTCATTGCCCTCCATGCCGACCATCCGCTGGCCAACCGAAACTCAGTCTCCTTCGCCCAGCTGAAGGACGACACTTTTATCTGCGATACCTCACGCTTCCATCTGGACAATCTGCGTCAGGTCTGTCAGAAGCACGGCTTTCTGCCCCATGTGGGCTATGAGATTCAGAGCACCGATCTGGTCTACGGCCTGCTGGAAGCCAACCGGGGCGTGGCGGTAATCCCCATCGCCATGGGCTGCCATATGATCGACGCCCATCCCTCCACCAATGTCCGCCTCCTGAGCATCGAGGACAGTATGCCTCCAGTCATTATCGGCATTGGCACACTGAAAAGTCAGTCTTTTCCCCAGTCAGCTCAGCTTTTTCAGGACTTTTTAACGGATGTTCTCGCAGAGGAAGATGCGCTGATCCATAAACTGGGCTACGATGCGCTGGCGTGAAGGTATATTCACACAGTTATACTCTTTCTGTCAGGATTTATTTTACTTTTGATCGGAATCTTGCTATACTGCAAGCAAAGCAGCAAAAAATGACCTAAAAAGGAGCGTTACTTATGTTTGAAGAATTCAAGGACAAGGTTCTGTTTGTCACCGGTGCCGCCTCCGGTATGGGCCGGGCCGTGGCCGTCCGCTTTGGCGGTCTGGGCTGCAAGGTGGCCGTGGCCGCCCGCCGTCCCGATGCCGGCGCCGAGACCGTCCGTCTGGTAAAGGAAGCCGGCGGCGACGCCATGTTTGTCCCCTGCGATGTGGCCGATGATGCGGGTGTCAAGGCCGCCATCGACACCACCGTGGCCGCCTGGGGCAGCATTGACTTCGCCTTCAACAACGCCGGCTGCGGCGCGGACGGCGTGCACATCCCCTTCGTTCCCCTGACCGAGGTGACTGAGGGCGACTGGGACAAGGTCATCGACACCAACCTGAAGGGCGTGTTCCACTGCCTGAAGTATGAGCTCATCCAGATGCAGAAGCAGGGCGGCGGGGCCATCGTCAACACCTCCTCTATCGGCGGTCTGCACATGGCCCCCATGTTCGGCGCCTATGGCCCCTCCAAGGCGGCCGTGATCGCCATCACCCAGACCGCCGCAGTGGAGAACGCCAAGGCGGGCATCCGCGTCAACGCCATCTGCCCCGGCCCCACCGAGGGCACCAACCTGATGGCCGACAGCGTGGCCGCCGGCAGCCAGGATACCGAGTTCCTGAAGGAGCATATCATCCCCATGGGCAAGCTGGGCACCACGCAGGATGTGGCCGACAGCGTGGTCTATCTCTGCTCCAATATGGCCGGCCAGGTCACCGGCATGGCTCTGCCCGTCTGCGGCGGAATGCAGATGTAACGCCATGAAAATGCGTCATGTCTCCCTGTTCCGGCTCAAGCCGGAATACCGTGCGCCTGAACTGGTGATCGCGCTGGGCGCTCAGCTGCGCGCCCTTCCCCGCAAGCTGCCCACCATCCTGGACTGTGAGATCGGCACCAAGCCCCTGGGCGGGCCGGACGCCTCCCCGGACGGAGCCGTGCAGTTTTACGACCTCATTCAGATCATCACGTTTGCCAATGAGGACGACTGCGCCGCCTACCCGGCCTCTCAGGCTCATGCGGATTTTCTCGCCTTCTCCCAGCCCTACATGGAAAAAGTCGATGTGATCGACTACCCCGTCGAATAACACCAAATGCGGAGCCATTTTCATTTTATGGCTCCGCATTGCTTTTTTGCGCCATATTGTGCTACACTGTAAAAAACGAACATTCAGGAGGGCAACCCTATGACCATGGAGGAAATGCAGCGGCTGCTGGAGCGCCAGCAGTCCCGAACCGACATTATGAACCTGATGGGCCGCTATCAGTATTACCACACCGGCGGCCAGATGAGCCGCATTGGGCGGGAGCTGTTCGCCTGGTGGCTGCCGGACGCCCGGTGCGAATACGGCCCGCTGGGCGTGTTCGGCGCAAAGAAATCGCTGGAATTTTTCGATGCCATGACGGAGCTGTTTACCGGCGGCACCGGTGCGTGCCATCCCGGTCTGCTGGAGATCCACCAGATCACCACTCCGGTGCTGGAGGTGGCCGAGGACAACCAGACCGCCAAGGGCATGTGGATGTCCACCGGCGCAATCCTGATGCTCCACGACGAGGGAGCCGAGGAGGGCCGTTCCTTCACCTGGGACTCCGGCAAATATGCCGTGGACTTCATCCGCACCGAGCAGGGTTGGCGGGTGTGGCACCTGCACGTCTGCGATCTGTGGCGCACCGACTTTGACCGCGACCCGGTGGCCAACGCCGCTCCCATGGACCGGGGCACGACCCAGGAGATGATCGACGAGTGGAACGCCCGCGCCGCCGCGGGCGAGACAGTCCACCCCCATGGAATGCCCATTATCCCCGACGGCCCCACCACTTTCCACTACGCCTACGCCAGCGATTCCATCGCGCCTCAGCAGCCGGAACCGCCCCTCCCCTACCGCACCTTCTGCGAAACGTTTGAATACTAAGCACCCGGAGCGCCCGCATTCGCCGTATGTGGGCGCTCCATTTTGTTGTGCGTTCACTACGCCCCGTTGTACGTTTTTCTCAACAATCCTTGCAATTTCAAGGCTTTGCGCCGTTTTCCCCACTTACTACATCAAGTTGTTCCGTTCACCCTGTTTCGTTGTTGCACTTTTTTCTTTGGCTTTGCTATACTTGTAATTGTGTAATAGGAATCCTTTTGGAAAGGGGATATTTTTATGGCATCTTACGAAAAGCTGCTCCAGCCGCTGCAAGTGGCCGGTCTGCGGCTGAAGAACCGCATGCTCTCTGCTCCCACCTCCATGGCCGAGCTGGGCCCCGGTGAGCATTACAGCGACGACAATATCAACTACTACAAGCTGAAGGCCGCCGGCGGCGTGGCTCTGGTCAGCGTGGGTGATGTCATTGTCGATCTGTCCACCGGCCGCAGCCACCCCATGCAGGTCGGTCTGGATGACCCCACCGCCGTTCCCTATCTGGTCAAGATGGCCGACGCCATCCACTCCGGCGGCGCCGCCGCCGAGATCGAGATCGACCACGGCGGAGCGCTCTGTGACCCGGTATTCATCGACGGCAAAAACGCCATCGGCCCCTCCGGCTATGTGGACGACTGGGGCGACGAGGTCAAGGAGATGACCGAGGAACAGATCTATGAGATCGCAGACAAGTTTGCCGAGGCGGCCGCCACGGCAAAGGCCTGCGGCTTCGATATGGTCATGATCCACGCCGGTCACGGCTGGCTGCTGCACCAGTTCATCTCCGAGATCACCAACCACCGCACCGACAAGTGGGGCGGCAGTCTGGAAAACCGGATGCGCTTCCCCCTGCTGGTAGTGGAAAAGGTGCGCGCCGCCGTCGGCCGTGCCTTCCCCATTGACATCCGCATCTCCGGTTCCGAGCGTATGCCCGGCGGCTACGACATCCAGACCGGCATTGAGATCGCCAAGGCGCTGGACGGCAAGGTGGATCTGATCCACGTCTCCGCCGGTTCCCAGCAGGACGAATACTCCTGCGTGCTCATGCATCCCGGTGCGTTCCAGAAGCACGGCGAGAACTCCGGTCTGGCTGCCGAGATCAAGAAGCACGTTAAGACCCCGGTAGTCACCGTGGGCGCCTTCTCCGAGCCCGACAAGATGGAGGCATTTCTGGAGGAGAGCGGCGTGGACTGCATCGCCATGGGCCGCGCTCTCATCGCCGACCCCTTCCTGCCCCGCAAGATCATGCGCGGCAAGGTGGCGGACATCACCCCCTGTCTGCGCTGCGGCGAATGCCAGAGCGGCATGATGCGCAACAAGACCATGCGCTGCGCCGTCAATCCCTACATTGGGCGCGAGACCGAGTATTTCCACCCCATCCCCACCCGGGAGCACAAAAACCTGCTCATCGTGGGCGGCGGCCCTGCCGGTATGCAGGCGGCCATCACCGCCTGTGAGCGCGGCCATAAGGTCACCCTGGTGGAGAAGAGCGATAAGCTGGGCGGCCTGAAGTACGCCGACAACGCCGACTTCAAGGCCAACATCCGCCGCTACCGCGACATGACTGCCGCAAAGGTCATGTCTCTGCCGGTGGATGTGCGCCTCAACACCGTCGTCACCGACGAGCTGGTGGCCGAGGTGAAGCCCGACGCCATCATCGCCTGCGTGGGCGCCGATCCCTGGGCGCTGCCCGTGCCCGGCGCCAGCGGCGAGAACGTGGTGTTCGGCGCGGAGCTCAAACGCGCAGATCCCCGGGTCGGCCACAAGGTAGTCGTCATCGGCGGCGGCCTGATCGGCTGCGAGGAAGGTATTGAGCTGGCCAAGGAGGGACACGAGGTCACCATTCTGGAGATGCAGGAGGAGCTGTGTCCGGACTGCGGACGGATGCACCGCCTGAGCGTGCTCCATGAAATCGAAGTGGCCGAGACCCTGCACACCGCCACCGGATTCCGCTGCACCGGCATTGACACCGAGGGCGTCAGCGCTGTGGATGCGCAGGGTAAGGAAGTCAAGTTCCCCGCCGACACCGTGGTCATGTGCGCCGGTATGCGTCCCCGTTCCGCCGAGGTGGAGCGTCTCTCCAAATACTGCACAGAGTTCTATATCTGCGGCGATGCCACCCGCGCCCGTCAGATCGGTCAGGCCACCCGCGACGGCTATGACGCGGTGGTCAACGTGGGCCTGTAAGGCACAATTTCAACCGTTTATCCTCATGCAAAATCTGAAAGGAGCATGATTCATGGCAACATTCACCACTGAGCAGCTGACTCAGCGCTGGGAAGACCAGCGCGCCCTGAAGAACCTGATGGGCAAGTACGCCAACTGCCTGATTCTCAACCGGGAGCAGGACATCTTTGACCTGTTCTGGACCTCCGGCGACGACATCAGCCTGAGCTTCAACGACGGCGCATATGTGGGCACCGAGGCCGTCGAGGCCTACTATGCGGCCTGCTGCGAGCGTAACAAGCTGGTCGCCCGTCTGCTGCAGAAGCGTTTCCCCGAGCAGCTGGGCGGCAAGAGCGAGGACGAGATCTACGGCGTTGGCCCCTTTAAGGTCAAGCCTCTGTCCTCCCCTGTCATCGAAGTCGCCGCTGACGGCAAGACCGCCAAGGGTCTGTGGCACTGCCAGGGCGCCTACAACGACGTGGAGACCTGCGGTCCTGTGGCCAACTGGACCTGGGGTTATTTCGCCGCCGACTTCGTCCGCACCGAGGACGGCTGGAAGATCTGGCACCTGAGCTACACCAACGATGTGGACTGCATCTGCGGCCAGAGCTGGGGCAAGGAGAAGCAGCCGCTGCCCGAGCTGCCTGAGTTCGCCGAGCTGGGCGAGTTCAAGTACCCCGAGTACACGGTCAGCAAGACCATCCGCACCCTTTACACCCCCGCGCGTCCTCACACCGACGCTCCCCGGATCCCCGAACCCTACAACACCTTCGCTGATACTTTCAGCTACGGCATTTGAAAGGAGGAGCGCGTAAAATGAGCAAGAAAGTCAAGCACGAGTATAGCGATGACGAGCTGATCCGCCGGGTCACCGACATTGAAGAGGTCAAGAAGCTGGCCAACAAGCGCGTCTACTATATGATCAATGAGTGGCGCGAGAAGGAGCTCGACGAGCTGTGGGTCTCCGAAAGCGAGCACGCCAAGACTGCCTCCTTTGGCAAGAACACCGGCTACTATGTGGGTCTGGACAACATCCGCGCCTACTATGTGACCAAGCACGCCGCTGATCTGGGCGACGGTGTGGGCACCATGAACGCCCACCCCATCTCCACCGGCCTGGTGAAGCTGGCCGGCGACGGCAAGACTGCCAAGGGCCTGTGGTACTCCATCGGTCAGGACACCAAGCCCAACGGTGACGGCACCGCGCTGGCCATGTGGAACACCGGCAAGGTCGCCATCGACTTTGTCAAGGAGGGTGACGCCTGGAAGATCTGGCATATCGTGGAGGCCAACGACGCCACCTGTGAGGCCGGCGACACCTATGGCGACCATCCCGTCTACCTCGACTACGCCACCGATCCCGTGGCCGTGGAGTTCGGCACCCCCACCATCCCCATGATCACTCACGACGCCACCTTCAACTGGTGGGACAACTACCCCGCTCCTCCCGAGGATTACGAGACCTGGAGCGATGAGCTGAGCTATGGCCCCGAGGGCTACCCCGAGAAGACCGTGTATCACTTCGGCGCCGGTGAAGGAGGTAATTTCTGATGAGAGAACTGACTCTGCATGAGCGCATCCGCAATGCGGACGCCAGTCAGCAGGTGGAGAACGTCAAGGCCAAGCACGCCTATCTGCACGGCCGCGCCGACGCCACCGGCGAGTGGACCACGGTGGGGGTGTC
>USIZ01000015.1 GCA_900554855.1 uncultured Eubacteriales bacterium
GAGGCCTTCACCGCCATGCGCGCCCGCGGCGCGATGATTACCGATCTGGCCATTCTGGTCGTGGCCGCCGATGACGGCATCATGCCCCAGACCATTGAGGCCATCAACCACGCCAAGGCCGCCGAAATTCCGATCATTGTCGCCATCAACAAGATGGATAAGCCCGGCGCCAACCCCGACCGCATCATGCAGCAGCTGACCGAGTACGGTCTGGTGCCTGAGGAGTGGGGCGGCGACACCATTGTCTGCAAGATCTCCGCCAAGACCGGCGACGGCATCGACAACCTGCTGGAGATGATGGTGCTGACCGCCGAGATGCGCGAGCTGAAGGCCAACCCCAACCGCACCGCCAAGGGCGCGGTCATCGAGGCCCGGCTGGAGAAGGGCCGCGGCCCTGTGGCCACCCTGCTGGTTCAGAACGGCACCCTGCATCAGGGCGATATCCTGATCGCCGGCACCGCCGTGGGCCGTGTCCGCGCCATGACCGACTTCCGCGGCAGAAAGCTGAAGGACGCCGGTCCCTCCGTGCCCGTGGAGATCATCGGTATGTCCGAAGTGCCCGAGGCCGGTGACGACTTCTATGTGGTCGCCGACGAGCGCATGGCCCGCGAGCTGGCCGAGCAGCGCAAGCAGGAGAAGAAGGACGCCATGAACCGCCCGGTGCAGAAGGTCAGTCTGGACGACCTGTTCAGCCAGATCAAGGAGGGCGAGATGAAGAACCTGAACATCATCGTCAAGGCCGATGTTCAGGGCTCTGCCGAGGCCGTCAAGATCTCTCTGGAGAAGCTGAGCAACGAGGAGGTCAACGTTCGGGTCATCCACTGCGCAGTGGGCGCCATCAACGAGAGCGACGTCATGCTGGCCTCCACCTCCAATGCCATCATCGTGGGCTTCAATGTCCGCCCCGACGCTCAGGCCAAGCTGATCGCCGAGCGCGACAAGGTGGATATGCGCATGTACCGCGTCATCTATGAGTGCATCGAGGAGATCGAGTCCGCCATGAAGGGTATGCTCGATCCCAAGTTCAAGGAGGTTGAGCTGGGCCGCGTCGAGGTGCGTCAGGTCTACAAGATCACCGGCGTGGGCATCGTGGCCGGCAGCTATGTGCTGGAGGGCAAGGTCACCCGCAATGCCCAGCTGCGTCTGGTGCGCGACGGCATCGTGATCCACGAGGGCGAGATCGCCTCCCTGCAGCGCTTCAAGGACAGCGTCAAGGAGGTTGCCGCCGGTTACGAGTGCGGCATTACGCTGGAGAAGTTCTCCGACCTGAAGGTGGGCGACGTCCTCGAGTGCTTCGAGATGCAGGAGATTGAACGGTAATTCCCGGAAAACCCGGAGGGGTTTCCTGCAAGGAGATTGCAATTTATTTCCCGCCCTGCGGGGCGGGAAATTCTGTGAAACCATATGGCGCAGAATGCAGAATTTCATTCTGCGTTCTGCGCCTTTTCTGATAAGGAGAACATTATGGCAACGAATCGAATCAATCGGATCAATGAGGACATTCAGCGGGAGCTGGCCAGCCTGATCCGCACGGTGAAGGATCCCCGTGTCCACGGCCTGATCTCCATCACTCGGGTGGACACCACCGCCGACCTGCGCTACTGCCGGGTCTATGTCAGCATGCTGGATCACAGCGACGTGAAGGAAGTGGTCAAGGGGCTGAAATCCGCCGCGGGCTATCTGCGCCGGGAGCTGGGCCGGGTGCTCACGCTGCGCTACACCCCGGAGCTGCAGTTCATCGAGGACGACTCCATTGAGCGCGGCGTGCGGATGGTCAGCATGATCGACCGCGTTCTGGAGGAGGACGAGGAGAAGTGACAGAACTGGAATGCGCCCAGTGGCTGAAGACGCGGGACCGGTTTCTGATCCTGACCCACGTCCGCCCGGATGGCGACACCCTGGGCTCCGCCGGAGGTCTGGCGCTGGCTCTGCGGGAGCTGGGCAAGACGGCTCATGTCCTCTACAACCCGGGGATCACCGAGACCTACGCCGACTATATGACCGGCCTGTGGGCGCCGGAGGACTTTGTGCCCGAGCACATCGTAGCGGTGGACATCGCCACCGAGAATTTGCTCCCGGATGCGGCGCTGGCCTATCGGGGGAAGAGTGAGATCTGCATCGACCATCATCCCTCCAACGAGTTCTACGCGGGGGAGACCTGTCTGGACGCCGGGGCGGCGGCCTGCGGAGAGATCATCTACCGCATTTGCCGGGCGCTGGACGTTATGAACGCCGCCATTGCGAAGCAGCTCTATATCGCCATCACCACCGACTGCGGCTGCTTTGTCTACAACAACACCACGCCGGAGACCCACCGCATCGCGGCGGAGCTGATGACCTACGGCGATTTCTGGCAGCAGGTCAACCGGAACTGCTTCCAGACCGTCTCTCTCAAGACGATCCGGCTCCAGAACCGCCTGCTGGAGAGCATGGAGTTCTATGATGACGGCCATCTGGCCGTCGGCGCCATCTCTCAGAAGGATATGGACGAGCTTCAGGCCAGCCAGGGCGACAGCGAGGAACTGGCCGCCTGGGCGAAGAAAATCCAGGGCGTCAATGTCTCTGCCACCCTCCGCCAGTTGGACGAGCGGGTGTGGAAGGTCAGTCTGCGCACCGACGGCAGCCTGAACGCCACGAAGGCCTGCGGCATTCTGGGCGGCGGCGGCCACGCGGCGGCGGCGGGCGCAACCATGCGCGATGTGGACGAGGCGGAGGCCCGGGCCAAGGTGCTGGCGGCCATCCGCGCCGTGCAGCAGGAGGGATGAAATGCCGGACGGGATCATCATTGTAGACAAGCCCCAGGACTGGACGAGCATGGACGTGTGTGCCAAGCTCCGCCGGGTCATGGGGGAGCGGCGGGTCGGCCACGCCGGCACACTGGATCCGCTGGCCACCGGCGTCCTGCCCGTGTTTGTGGGCCGGGCGACCCGGGCGGTGGAGTTCGCCGAACGGGGCGAAAAGGAATATATCGCCACCCTGCGGCTGGGCGTGGTCACGGATACGCAGGATGTGACCGGCACTGTGCTGGAAGAGCACTCGGCGCAGGTGAGCCGGGCAGAGCTGGAGGCCGTCCTGCCCCGATTCACCGGGGAGATCCAGCAGATCCCGCCCATGTACTCCGCGCTGAAGCAGAACGGCAAGAAGCTCTATGAGCTGGCCCGGCAGGGGAAGACCGTGGAGCGCAAGCCCCGGAACATTACAATCTCCGGGCTGGAGGTGCTGGAACAGCAGTCCGGGCGGGAGTTCCTGCTGCGGGTGCGCTGTTCCAAGGGCACCTATATCCGTACCCTGTGCCACGACATCGGTCAGGCGCTGGGCTGCGGAGGCGTTATGGCCACCCTGCGGCGCACCATGGCCGCCGGGTTTGACCTCAGTCAGGCGGTCACGATGGACGAGATCCTGAGCGCGGAAAACGCCCCGGCGCTGCTGCTCAGCGTGGACTCCTATTTCGGTGATTACCCGGCGGTGAACATCTCCGGCGAGGCGGAGCGGCGGTGCCGCAACGGCAACCGGTTCCCCTCCAAAGGAGAGGATGGCCGGTTCCGGGTCTACGGCGAGAGCGGCGAGTTTTTGATGCTGGGGGAGCGGAAGGACGGCGTCATGTCCACCGTCAAGAGCTTCTTCGCGCCGCCGGAGCAGAAATAAAAGAGAAACCATCGTTTCCATCAGGGAGATGTTTGATTTGAACCAAGAGACAAAACGGGTGATCGCGCTGGGCTTCTTCGACGGAGTTCATCTCGGCCACGGGGCGCTGCTGCGCCGGGTGGCCGAGGTCGCCAAGGCGGAACATGCCGTGGCGGCGGCGTTCACCTTCGACAAGCACCCGGCCTCGGAGATCCTGGGCCGTCAGATCCCGCTGCTCAGCACCCCGGCGGACCGGGAGGGACTCATGGAGCGCTATTACGGCATTCAGGAGGTGCAGATCGGCCAGTTTGACCGGATGATGCGGATGCCGTGGCGGGATTTTGTCACGGAATACCTCCGGAAGGAGCTGGGCGTCGTCCACGTGGTGGCCGGCCACGACTTCCACTTCGGCTATCGGGGCGAGGGCAATCCGGCCCGGCTCCAGCAGCTGTGCGCCGAGCTGGGCATCGGATGCGACATCATTCACAAGGTGGAGTTGGACGGCATCACCGTGTCCTCCACCTATATCCGCACCCTGGTCGCACAGGGGGAGATGGGCCGGGCCATGGAATTTCTGGGCCACCCCCATGTGTTCACCGGCGAGGTGGTGCATGGAAAACAGCTGGGGCGCACCATCGGCTTCCCCACGGCCAACCTGATCCTGCCGCCGGAGATCATCGTGCCCGCCCACGGCGTTTACGCTACAAAGGTGATCACGCCGGACGGGGAGAGCCACATGGCCGTCACCAATGTGGGTCGCCGCCCCACCATCGACGACGGCGACCAGATCACCGTCGAGCCGTGGATCCTCGACTTTGACGGCGATCTCTATGGCCAGCCCATCCGGGTGGAATTTTACGAGCACCTTCGGAGTGAGCAGAAGTTTGGCTCGCTGGAGGAGCTCACCGCCATGGTTCACCGCAATGGGGAGCAGACCCGGGCGTATTTTGAACGGAGATAACATTATATATAATATATATAATGTATGGGCGAAGGAAGCGTGCGGACGGTGTCCGCACGCTTCCTTTTTGATCTGATGCGGTACTGATTTGCTGTCGTTCTGAGCAAAGCGAAGGATCTTAAAACACGCGCCCCAGACTGAAGATAAGAAGGTGCGTGCGGTGAATTTCTTCAGTCTGCGGCCTTAAAACGGAAGGAAACTGCGCCTGTCTATCTTTTGCCCAAAAGAAGCGCACTGAATTTGCGGGAAACTGGCGAATATTTTCCGCAAAAAATGGTTGACGTATGGGTAGGTTTTGATGTATTATTATCTAGCGCCTGTATGGGCGCACTGCGATGATGCGGGAGATTGCGGCGTCAAAAACCGGTAACTTCCGCGGAGTATGTCCGGACTGGATCTGGGCGGCTGAGGATTTCTCCACTGTGCCAAAGCGATGTATATCGCCGCGGTCTGGAGGATCGGCCGGCTCACTGCGCCGGCTTTCCTTATGACCCGGAGTGATACACCCGGCTAAGCGGATAAAACCAGCAGCCAGTTCGGAGCCAATTCGGCCCATGTACAACAGTACGAAATAATAAGGAGGAAAACCCACAAATGGCTAACGAAAGCATTCGCATCCGGCTGAAGGCTTATGACCATCAGCTCATCGACCAGAGTGCAGAGAAGATCGTCGAGACCGCCAAGCGCACCGGCGCTGCCGTCTCCGGCCCCATCCCTCTGCCCACCAAGCGTGAGATCGTCACCATCCTGCGTGCCACTCACAAGTACAAGGATTCCCGTGAGCAGTTCGAGCGCCGCACTCACAAGCGTCTCGTCGACATCCAGAATCCCTCTCCCAAGACGGTCGAGGCCCTGATGAGCCTGCAGCTTCCCGCCGGTGTGGAGATCGAGATCAAGCTCTGATCACACCCCATTATTACTTCCGTTGTACCCGCTTCCTGCCCGCCTGATCGAGGGCAGGGGGGTCACGTCAGCAGAGCAATGGCCAGCCCAATGAGCCAACTCTCCTGACCAATAACCTTTACAAGGAGGAAAACACCAAATGGAAAAGGCAATCATCGGCAAAAAGGTCGGCATGACGCAGATCTTTGACGCCGACGGCAAGGTCATCCCCGTGACCGTCGTCGAAGCCGGCCCCTGCACCGTGGTGCAGAAGAAGACTGTCGAGAACGACGGTTATGAGGCCGTGCAGATGGGCTATCAGCCCGTCGCCGAGCGCAAGCTCAACAAGCCCGAGCTGGGCCACCTCGCCAAGGCTGGCGTGGAGCCCATGAAGGTCCTGAAGGAGTTCCGCCTGAACGACTGCTCCACTGTCAATGTGGGCGACGTCATCAAGGCCGACATCTTCGCTGAGGGCGAGCACGTTGACTGCACCGGCATCAGCAAGGGCAAGGGCTACGCCGGCGTTATCAAGCGTTACGGCGCCCAGCGCACCCCCATGACCCACGGCGGCGGCCCTGTTCACCGTCACGCTGGTTCTATGGGTTCCACTTCCACCCCCAGCCGTATCCGCAAGGGTAAGATCGGCGCCGGCCAGATGGGCGGCGATCAGGTCACCATCGAGAACCTGGTCATCGCTAAGGTCGATGCCGACATCAATCTGATCGCGGTCAAGGGCGCCATCCCCGGCCCCAACGGCGGCGTGGTGATCCTGCGCAGCACTGCCAAGGTCCTGCCCGAGAAGAAGGGCGACGGCGCCGGCATCAGCAACAACCCGCAGAAGGCTTCTGCCCGCGTCAATCCGCAGAAGGCTTCCGCCAGAAATCACTAAGGAAAGGAGAGTATCGTAAATGCCTACTGCTAACGTTGTTAACATGGCTGGCACCAAGGTCGGCGAGATCGAACTGGCTGAGTCCATCTTCGGTATTGAGCCCAACCCCGCTGTCGTCCATGAGGTGGTCAAGAACCATCTGGCCAACTGCCGTCAGGGTACTCAGAGCTCTCTGACCCGCGCTGAGGTTTCCGGCGGCGGCATCAAGCCCTGGAGACAGAAGGGCACCGGCCGCGCCCGTCAGGGCAGCACCCGTTCCCCTCAGTGGACTCACGGCGGCGTCGTGTTCGCTCCGAAGCCCCGTTCCTACAGCTACACTGTCAACAAGAAGGTCAAGCGCCTGGCTCTGAAGAGCGTTCTGAGCGACAAGGCCGCTTCCGGCGCCATCGTCGTGGTGGACGGCCTGGAGATGGCTGAGCCCAAGACCAAGACCTTCGCCGGCTTCCTGAGCACTGCCGGTGTGGCTGGCAAGGCTGTCGTCATCACCTCCGGCGTCAACGCCAACGTGGTGAAGTCCGCCCGCAACATCCCCGGTGTCATCACCACCCCCGCCACCGTGCTGAGCGTGTATGACATCATCAATGCCAAGGCTCTGGTCATCGACAAGGCTGCCCTGGCTACCATCGAGGAGGTGTTCGCATGATCGCTTATGATATCATTCTGAAGCCCGTCATCACCGAGCGCTCCATGGCCGGCACCGCCGACAAGAAGTACACCTTCTATGTCGCCACCAGCGCCAACAAGATCGAGATCGCCAAGGCGGTCGAGGAGATCTTCGGTGTCAAGGTCGCCAAGGTCAACACCGTCAACTATGACGGCAAGATGAAGCGTCAGGGCTACGGCCGCGCCGGCCGCCGCGCTTCCTACAAGAAAGCCACCGTCACGCTGACCGAAGACTCCAAGACCATCGAGCTCTTCGAAGGCATGGTGTAAGGAGGGTAACGAAGAATGGCTATTCACACTTATAAGCCCACGACTCCGTCCCGCCGCCACATGACGGTGTCCGCGTTCGAGGGCATCGACAAGAAGGCTAAGCCCGAGCGCAGCCTGACTGAGATCGTCAAGAAGAACTCCGGCCGCAACAGCTACGGCCGCATCACCGTCCGCCATCGCGGCGGCGGCAACAAGCGCAAGTATCGTATCATCGACTTCAAGCGCCAGAAGGACGGCGTGGCTGAGGTCCTCCGCCTGGAGTATGATCCCAACCGTTCCGCCAACATCGCTCTCCTCCAGTATGAGGACGGCTCCAAGGCCTATATCCTGGCTCCTGTCGGCCTGAAGGTCGGCGACAAGGTGGAGTCCTCCACCACCGCCGACATCAAGCCCGGCAACTGCCTGCCTCTGGCCAACATCCCCGTGGGTACCGTCATCAGCTGCATCGAGCTGCATCCCGGCAAGGGCGGCCAGCTGGTCCGCGCCGCTGGCGAGCAGGCTCAGCTGATGGCCAAGGAGGGTGACTCCGCCCAGATCCGTCTGCCCAGCGGTGAGTACCGCCTGGTCAAGCTGGACTGCAAGGCCTGCATCGGCCAGATCGGCAACATCGACCACGCCAACATCCACATCGGTAAGGCCGGTCGTAAGCGCCACATGGGCTGGCGTCCCACCGTTCGCGGTTCCGTCATGAACCCGAATGACCATCCCCACGGCGGCGGCGAGGGCCGCGCCCCCATCGGTCGTACCGGTCCTGTCACTCCTTGGGGCAAGCCTGCTCTGGGTTACAAGACTCGTAAGACCAAGGCCCGCACCGAGAAGTTCATCGTCCGCCATCGTAACGGCAAATAAGGAGGCATACTGAATGAGCAGATCTGTTAAGAAAGGCCCCTTCTGCGCCCCCGAGCTGCTGAAGCGGGTTGATGAAATGAACGAGACCGGCGAGAAGAAGGTTCTGAAGACTTGGAGCCGCAGCTCCACCATCTTCCCCTCTTTCGTGGGTCACACCATCGCTGTCCACGATGGCCGCAAGCACGTGCCCGTCTATGTCACTGAGGACATGGTCGGCCACAAGCTGGGTGAGTTTGCTCCCACCCGCACCTTCCGCGGTCACGTTGGTTCCAAGTCTAAGTAAGGAGGAGAGAATACAATGGAAGCTAAAGCAACTCTGAGCTATGCTCGTATCTCTCCCCGCAAGGTCGGCATCGTCTGCGACCTGATCCGCGGCAAGTCCGTGGCCCAGGCCCAGGCCATCCTGATGGCGACCCCCAAGGCCGCTTCTCCCCTGCTGAGCAAGCTGGTGAAGAGCGCCGCCGCCAACGCGGAGAACAACTTCAACATGGATCCCGATAAGCTGTATATCTCCGCAACTTACGCCACTCCCGGCCCCATCCTGAAGCGCATGATGCCCCGCGCCCAGGGCCGCGGCTATCGGATCAACAAGCGTACCTCTCACATCACCGTCGTGGTGAGCGAGAAAGAATAAGCGAGGAGGTTTAGTTTATGGGACAGAAAGTCAATCCCCACGGTTTCCGTGTGGGTGTCATCAAAGACTGGGACTCTCGCTGGTATGCTCGCGACAATCAGGTCGGTGACCTGCTGGTCGAGGATAAGAAGATCCGTGAGTTCCTGAAGAAGACCCTCTATTCCGCCGGTGTTCCCAAGATCGAGATCGAGCGGAGCAACGAGAAGGTCCAGGTGTTCGTCCACTGCGCCCGCCCCGGCATGATCGTGGGCACCGACAAGTCCAAGAGCCAGGTCGAGGACATCGAGGCCGCTCTGGCCAAGATGACCGGCAAGACCGTGAAGCTCTCCATTGTCGAGGTCAAGCGCAATGAGATCGACGCCAACGCTCAGCTGGTGGCCGAGAACATCGCCCAGCAGATTGAGAAGCGCACCTCTTTCCGCCGCGCCATGAAGAACGCCATCTCCCGTGCGATGCGTTCCGGCGCCAAGGGCATCAAGGTCAAGCTGTCCGGCCGTCTGGCTGGCGCTGAGATCGCCCGCGTGGAGCAGTATCATGAGGGCACCATTCCTCTGCAGACCCTGCGCGCTGATATCGACTATGGCTTCGCTGAGGCCAACACCACCTACGGCCGCATCGGCATCAAGGTGTGGGTGTACAAGGGAGAGATCCTGAGCCAGTCTCTGCGCACCACTCCCCGCACCCTGGATCTGAGCAAGCCTTACCGCGAGCGCAGCGACCGTCCCCGCAACGGCCGCGGCCAGCGCCGCGACGGCGACCGCCGCGGTTACAACCGCAACAACAACCGCGGTCCCCGCAAGACTGAGGAAGGAGGAGATCGCTAATGCTGCTGCCGAAGAGAGTTAAGCGCCGCAAGCAGTTCCGCGGCCGCATGACCGGCAAGGCCACCCGTGGCAACAAGGTCAACTACGGCGAGTTCGGCCTCCAGGCTCTGGAGCCCGCTTGGATCACCAGCAACCAGATTGAGGCAGCCCGTGTTGCCATGACCCGTTACACCAAGCGTGGCGGTCAGGTCTGGATCAAGATCTTCCCCGACAAGCCTTACACCCACAAGCCCGCTGAGGTCCGAATGGGTAAAGGTAAGGGCAACGTGGAAAGCTGGGTGGCCGTGGTCAAGCCCGGCCGCGTGATGTTCGAGATCGCCGGCGTGTCCGAAGAGGTCGCCCGCGAGGCTCTGCGTCTGGCTATGCACAAGCTGCCTGTCAAGTGCAAGATCGTGACTAAGGAAGAAGGTGAAGCGTAATGAAGGCTACCGAAGTTCGCGCCATGTCCGTCGAGGACCTGGAGAAGAAGCTGGCGGATTTGAAGAAGGACCTGTTTAACCTGCGCCTTCAGAACGCCACCAACCAGCTCGACAATCCCAACAAGATCGGCGATGTCAAGAAGGACATTGCCCGTGTGAAGACCATCATCCGTGAGAAGCAGACCGCTTCTAACGCCGACTGATTGAAGGAGGAAATTGATTATGGAAAACAGAACTTCTTCCCGCAAGACCAGAGTCGGCATGGTCGTTTCCGATAAGATGGATAAGACGATCGTTGTGGCCATCGCCGACCGTGTGGCTCACCCCCTGTACAAGAAGATCGTCAAGAGAACCTATAAGCTGAAAGCTCATGACGAGAACAACGAGTGCCGTGTCGGCGACCGCGTCCGCGTCATGGAGACCCGTCCCCTCTCCAAGGATAAGCGCTGGAGAGTGGTCGAGATCGTTGAGAAGGCCAAGTAAGGAGGTGCCGAAAGCATGATTCAGGAAGAGAGCTATCTGAAGGTTGCCGATAATACCGGCGCCAAGGAAATCAAGACTATCCGCGTGCTGGGCGGCTCCAAGCGTAAGTACGGCAACATCGGTGATGTGATCGTGGCTTCCGTCCGCAAGGCTGCTCCCGGCGGTCAGGTCAAGAAGGGCGATGTGGTCAAGGCTGTTATCGTCCGCACCGTGCGTGGTGTCCGTCGTGCTGACGGCTCCTATGTCCGCTTCGATGAGAACGCCGCTGTTCTGATCAAGGACGACAACACCCCCCGCGGTACCCGTATCTTTGGGCCAGTGGCCCGCGAGCTGCGCGACAAGGATTTCATGAAGATCCTGTCCCTGGCTCCCGAAGTGATTTAAGGAGGGCGCCCGAATAATGAACACTATCAGCATTAAGAAGGACGACCTCGTCGTCGTCCTCTCCGGCAAGGATAAGGGCAAGCAGGGCAAGGTCCTGTCCGTCATTCCTTCCGAGAGCAAGGTCGTTGTGGAGGGCGTCAACGTCGCCACCAAGCACAAGAAGGCTACCAGCCAGACTGAGCAGGGCGGCATCGTGAAGAAGGAAGCCCCCATCTATGCCTGCAAGGTGCAGCGCGTCTGCCCCAAGTGCAACAAGCCCACCCGTCCTGCCCACAAGCTGCTGGCTGACGGCAAGAAGGTCCGCGTCTGCAAGAAGTGCGGCGCTGAAATCTGAGAGAAAGGAGCGTAACTTAGAATGCCTACTCTGAAAACGAAGTATCAGGAAGAGGTCGCTCCTGCTCTGATGAGCAAGTTCGGCTACAAGAGCCCCATGCAGATCCCCCGTCTGGACAAGATCATTGTCAACGTCGGCTGCTCCGAGGCTCGTGAGAATGCCAAGGTCCTCGACGCCGTCGTCGCCGACCTGAGCCGCATCACCGGTCAGCACGCCGTCATCACCAAGGCCAAGAAGAGCGTCGCTAACTTCAAGGTCCGTGAGGGCATGCCCATCGGCGCCAAGGTCACCCTGCGTCAGGACAAGATGTGGGAGTTCCTCGACCGCCTGTTCAACATTGCTCTGCCCCGCGTGCGTGACTTCCGCGGCATCTCCGCCGATTCCTTCGACGGCCGCGGCAACTATGCCCTGGGTCTGAAGGAGCAGATCATCTTCCCCGAGATCGAGTTCGACCAGATCGACAAGATCCGCGGCATGGATATCATCATCGTCACCACTGCCAAGACCGACGAAGAGGGCCGTGAGCTGCTGAGCCAGCTCGGCGCTCCCTTTGCCAAGTAAGGAGGGAGAACAAGAATGGCTAAGAAGTCTATGATCATCAAGCAGCAGCGTCCTGCGAAGTTCTCCTCTCGCCAGTACAACCGCTGCAAGCTGTGCGGCCGTCCTCACGCTTACCTGCGTAACTACGGTGTCTGCCGTGTCTGCTTCCGCGAGCTGGCTTACAAGGGCCAGATCCCCGGTGTGAAGAAGGCCTCCTGGTAATTCAGGGCCCTTTACCTGCGCACCGCTCAAGTACGTCAATCTGATGTCAGAAGTCAACGGAACACGGGGCTGGGGCTTGAAAGCCGCTGCGGAACGCCTTCCGCAGCCGGTCCTCAGAGCTTTCAGCTTACATTCCGTTGATACCCTGATATCTTGAACAGACAGAATCCCCTGTCTGTAACCTTTACAAGGAGGTCAAAATCCATGCATATCACTGATCCTATTGCGGATATGCTCACCCGCATTCGCAACGCGAACACGGCGAAGCATCCCACCGTGGATGTGCCCGCTTCCAACATGAAGAAGGCTATCGCTCAGATCCTGCTGGACGAAGGTTATATCAAGAACTTCCAGCTGATCGACGACGGCACTCAGGGCGTCATCCGCATCACTCTGAAGTACAATGGCAGCGAGAAGGTCATCTCCGGCCTTCGCCGCGTCTCCAAGCCCGGCCTGCGCGTCTACGCGGGCGCTGACGAGCTCCCCAAGGTGCTCCGCGGCTTGGGTATCGCGATCGTGTCCACGTCCAA
>USIZ01000016.1 GCA_900554855.1 uncultured Eubacteriales bacterium
TCGCTGAAGGAGTAGGCGGGATTCACCTCGGGGATGTCGTTGAAGAGCA
The DNA here is from genome assembly GCA_900554855.1 of uncultured Eubacteriales bacterium. Taxonomy (GTDB): domain Bacteria; phylum Bacillota; class Clostridia; order Oscillospirales; family Oscillospiraceae; genus UMGS1766. Next base: position 50 of record USIZ01000016.1, read on the forward strand.
CGCTCTCGGCGTCGTCGTCCTTGGTGTGGGGCATGGCGGCCCAGATCTCCTCGCCGGTGAAGGCCAGGATGGGGGCCAGCAGGCGCACCATGGCGTCCAGCACGATAAAGATCGCGCTCTGGGCGCTGCGGCGGGCCAGAGAATCGGCGCCCTCGCAGTACAGACGATCCTTGATGATGTCCAGATAGAAGTTGGACATATCCACCACGCAGAAGTTATAAATCGCGCGGTACACGCCGTGGAACTCATAGTTGTCGTAGCAGCGGCGGCACTCGGCCACCAGATCGTTGCAGCGGCTGACCGCCCACTGATCCAGCTCGATCATATCGGCAAAGGCCACCTGATCGTCGGGGTCAAAGCCGTCCAGATTGCCGAGAATATAGCGGCAGGTGTTGCGCACCTTCAGATAGGTGTCGCTCAGCTGCTTCAGGATGGGCTTGGACAGGCGCATATCCTGAGTGTAGTCTGCGGAGGAGACCCACAGGCGCAGGATGTCCGCGCCGTAGTCCTTGATGGTGTCCTGGGGGCTGATGGCGTTGCCCAGGGACTTGTGCATGACCTTGCCCTGACCGTCCACGGTCCAGCCGTGGGTGATGATCTGCTTATAGGGGGCAATGCCGTTGGAGGCGATGCTGGTCAGCATGGAGGACTGGAACCAGCCGCGGTACTGGTCGCCGCCCTCCAGATAGAGGTCGGCGGGATACTGGAGCTGGGGACGGGCCTTGCACACGGCGTTCCAGGTGGAGCCGGAGTCAAACCAGACGTCCAGGATATCCTTCTCCTTGCGGAAGCTGGTGCAGCCGCACGCGCACTTGGCGCCCGCGGGCATCAGCTCCTCGGCGGACTTGGCCCACCAGGCGTTAGAGCCCTCGGCGCGGAAGATGTCCGCCACCTTGGCGATGGACTCGTCGGTGCAGTAGGGCTTGCCGCAGTCCTCGCAGAAGAACATTGGGATGGGCACGCCCCAGGTGCGCTGACGGGAAATGCACCAGTCGGAGCGCTCGCGGATCATGGAGATCATGCGCTCCTTGCCCCACTCGGGCTTCCAGTAGATGTCCTCGCAGGCGGCGACGGCCTGATCCTTGATGGCGTCCACGCTGGCGAACCACTGCTGGGTGGCGCGGAAGATGACGGGCTTCTTGCAGCGCCAGCAATGGGGATAGCTGTGGACGATGTTCTTGGAGGACAGGATGTTGCCGCTGGCCACCAGATCATTGAAGATGGTGTCGTGAGCCTTGAAAACGTGCAGCCCCTCGTACTTGCCGGCAAACTCATTCAGCTTGCCCTGGGCATTGACGGAGACCTCCATGGTGATGTCGGTGGGGATCTCGGGATAGCGCTGGCAGACATAGAAGTCGTCCAGACCGAAGGAAGGCGCGGTGTGGACGCAGCCGGAGCCGGCGTCCAGCGTGACGTGGTCGCCCAGAATGACCAGAGAATCCCGGTCCATGAAGGGGTGGTAGGCGGTCATACGCTCGAACTCGGAGCCCATCATGGTGGCCACGATCTCATAGTCCTCGATGCCGCTCTCCTTCATGACGCTCTCGGCCAGCTCGCTGGCGACGATATAGATCTCGCCGTTGGCCTTGACCAGCGCATACTCCAGCTGGGGGTTCAGGCAGATGGCCATGTTGCCGGGCAGCGTCCAGGTGGTGGTGGTCCAGATGACGAAGTACATCTTGGAGAGGTCGCCGTACTGGCTCAGCTTGCCCTTGTCATCATGCACCCGGAACTTGACGAAGATGGTGGTGACGGGATCGTCGGCATACTCCACCTCGGCCTCGGCCAGGGCGGTCTCGCAGGTGGGGCACCAGTAGGTGGGCTTCAGGCCCTGATAAATGAGGCCCTTCTTGGCCATGGCGCCGAACACCTCGACCTCGGCGGCCTCAAACTCCGGCTTCAGGGTGACGTAGGGATCGTCCCACTCGCCCATGACGCCCAGCCGCTTGAAGCCGGTGCGCTGCTTGTCCAGCTGCTCCAGCGCGAAGGCGCGGCACTTGTCGCGGAACTCCGGCACAGGCATCTCATTGCGCTTGACGCCCTGCTTCTGGATGGCGGTCTCGATGGGCATACCGTGGGTGTCCCAGCCGGGCACATAGGGGGCCTGATAGCCGGTCATATTCTTGTAACGGACAATGAAGTCCTTCAGGATCTTGTTCAGCGCGTGGCCGATGTGGATCTCGCCGTTGGCATAGGGAGGGCCGTCGTGCAGCACGAAGCGGGGCTTGCCGTCGTTCTTGGCCATCAGCTTGTGGTAAATGTCCTTGCGCTCAAACTCCTCCAGCATACCCGGCTCACGCTTGGCCAGCGCGGCGCGCATGGGGAAGTCGGTCTGCGGCAGGTTGATCGTCTTGTTATAATCCAGACCCATAGGTTCACTATCTTCCTCTCTGTCAAGATTGCGGCATTTTTCGGCCGAAACCGGCCCGAAACAAACCGCTGAATGAAAGCGCGAATGTCACAGCCGCAATTTTACACACACTGCGGCTGTGACAACGGCATTTTTTATTCTTATTGGATCTCGTAATTGCGGCCAAAGCGCAGCTCGCTCAGATCCAGGCGGCGGGTGGGCGCGTCGTCCGCGCTGTCGTCCACGATGCGGGTGGCGGGCTTGGGCATATCCTCCACCTTCACCTCGTCCTCGCCGGATGCGCGCTCGGCCTCGGGCAGATCCACCTGAGGCTCAGCCTGCTCTGCGGCAGGGGCGGCCTTGGGAAGGTCGATCTGGGGCTCGGCCTGCTCCTCGGCCTTGGGAGCCTCAGCCTGAGCCTCGGCCTTGGGAGCCTCAGCCTGAGCAGGGGCGGCCTTCTTGTCGCTCTCGGCCATCATCTGGCGGATGGAGTCGCCGATCTCGGCGGCCACATCGTCGGCCTTGGCGGCCTGCTCCGGGGCGGCAGCGGCGTCCTGCACGGGCAGCTTGGCCAGAAACTCCTGCTCGTGGGTCAGCAGGTCGCGGATGCTGGCGGTCATGGCGGCGACAGAAGCCTGCGCCTTGCGCAGCTTGGCCTCCTCCTCGGCGACGCGCTCGCTGAGCTTGCCCAGCTGGCTCTTGACGATCGTCTCGGCGTCGGAGAGCATCTTCTCCCGCTTGGTCTTGGCCTCGTCCACCAACTGGTCAGCCATCTTCTGAGCGGCCAGCAGCGTGGCGCGCATGGCGCCCTCGGTCTCCTGATACTCGGTGATCTTATCGGCCAGCACCTTCATCTTGCGCTTCAGGACGGCATTTTCCTTGTACAGCTCGGTGTAATCCGCCGTCAGCTGATCGAGGAAGTTGTCCACGTCCTGCATATCGTAGCCGGCCTTTTTGGCCTTCGGAAATACGCGTTCTTCCACTTCCTGTGGTGTAAGCATAGTGAAAATCCCCCTTTATGTCTATTGGGTCGAGCCGCCACGCGGCAGCGTCCGAAAGGCTTCCCCTCGGGGGGAAGCTGTCTGCGGAGCAGACTGATGAGGGGGGCAGGTTCAGGGCAGCTTTCCCTTTATCGCCACCTCATCCGTCATTTGCTTCGCAAATGCCACCTTCCCCTCAAGGGGAAGGCTATTGTGCGGTACTGACTATCGAAGGCTTCCCCTCAAGGGGAGGGCTTCGATCGTCTTTGCAAATTTTCGGTCTTATCAGCATCCACGCGCTCAGAAATAGAGCCCGTTATTCTCCAGCTCGTCGATGAGCTGGTCGCCGATGATGTCCACGTTGTAGGGCGTGATGATGTAGGTCGCGGCGCTGATGCGCTTGATCTTGCCCTCCTGGGCGTAGGCCACGCCGGAGAGGAAGTCGATCAGGCGGCGGGAGACGTCCTTGTTGGTGGTCTCCAGATTGAGCACCACGGTGCGCTTCTCGCGCAGATGGTCGGCGATGTCGGAGGCGTTCTCAAACTTCTCCGGCTTCACCAGCACGACCTGCAGCTGGGTGGTGGCGTTGATGTTGACCACCTTGTCGCCCCGGCGGGGGGACGGCTCATAGCTGCTGCCGGCGGAATAGGAGCGGGCGCTCTCACGGGTCGGCCGGGGCGTCTCGCGGACGGGAGCTGCCGTCTCGCGGCTCTCCCGGCGGAAGCTGCGGCGGGGGGCGGGCTCAGCGGGCGCTTCGGCCTCTTCCTCGTCCTCGGCGGTGTCCTCCAGCTCCTCGTCGTATTCTTCGTCCTCGTCCTCGTAGGGCCGGGCCAGTTTTCTCAGTTCATCCATGAGTCCCATGAATAGGCTCCTCCTTCATATCGAAGCAAATTATATGCTCAGCCCTGCGCGCGCAGAGCCGGCCGCGGGCCGAACAGTGCAGTGCCCACCCGGACGAGGGTCGCCCCCTCCAGGATGGCGTCGGGATAATCTTTGCTCATGCCCATTGACAATATGTCCATAGTACTCTCATTATCGTACTTTTTCCCTTGCAAGTCAACAAAAAGCTGATGCATGGCGGCAAAAAACTTGCGGTTGGAGCCCTCCCCGGTGGAAACGGGAGGAATTGCCATCAATCCCCGCAGCCGGACATGGGAAAGACTGCCAGCCAGAGCGGCCAGACGCTCCGCCTCCTCGGGGGCTGCGCCGGACTTGCTCTCCTCGCCGCCGATGTTCACCTCAATCAGAATATCCTGCACGACGCCGACCTTTTCCGCCCGCTTGTCGATCATCTCCAGCAGCTCCCGGTTGTCCACCGACTCGATGAGATCCACCTTGCCCACGATGTACTTCACCTTATTGCGCTGCAAATGGCCGATGAAGTGGACTTTCGCCCCGGCGTAGGCGTCGTCCGCCAGATGGGCGGTGAACTCCTGCACCCGGTTCTCGCCGCACACGGCGATGCCCGCGGCGATGGCGGCGCGAATGGTGTCGCTGGTCTGCACCTTGGTGGCGGCGCAGAGGGTGATCTCGCCGGGGTCCCGGCCCGCCTCCCGGGCGGCAGCCTCAATGCGGGCGCGAACGGCCTGAATGTTGCTCTCCAGTGTCTTGTCCATACTCAATCCGTTACGACCTTTCCGTTGTAGATATTTTCGCCCCGGACGATGATGGTGTCACCGGCGCGGAGATTGCTTGCCTTGTCAAATTCGCTCTGGGCCACCTGAGTGGTCTTGCCGTTCTCATCGGTCTCATAGTCGTAGGCCTGGGTGACGAGGTAAAAATCGTCCTCCTCCCAGATGATGTTGACAGGCACCCACTTTGCCTGAGCGCCGGACACCCGGTAGACGCCCAGCTGGCCTGCGGAGTCCAGCGCCTCGTCCTGATTGACGCGCACGGCGCGCTTGGGCACCCGGAAGCCGGTGGCCGTCTCCGTGACGACGGTGACCTCCTGCTCCCGCAGCGCCGCCACCTGGGCAGCGTAGTCGGAGCCGTAAAACGTGACGTTCACCCGCCCGTCCTCCGAATCGCTGACCCGCTTGACGGTGGCAGGGAAGCTGCGCGCCGTGTCCCGGAAGCGCAGGGTGACGGAGGCCCCGGCGTAGAGATCCTCCGCCTCCTGCTCCGTCAGGTTGCAGCTGAAGTACCAGCCGGAGCTGGTGATGATCTTGCCGATGCTGTCGGAGGGAGTGCCGACGGCCTGAGCGCTCAGGCCGTCCAGACCGCCGGGCGTCAGTCCCTCCAGCGCGGCGGTGGTCATGACGGCCTCAAAGCCGTCCACCGCCGAGGAGAACAGCCCCGCCACCGGGGCACTCACCGGTGTGTAGGCGCTGCTGGACTGGGCGCGCAGCGCGTCCACCTGAGCCTGCGCCTCGTCGATCTGGGCCTGTAGGGAGTCGGTGCCGTTGTAGGTATAATCCCGGCGGAAGATCAGCCCCCGCAGCTCGTCGGCATCGGTGCCCAGATCGGACAGATCGCCGCTGGCGACGCTGTAATGCAGGGCGGCAAAGGCGTCGGCAATGTCGTCGTCCAGCGCGATGGTGTCCGCCGACTCACTGGTGCGGCTGAGAATGTACTTCAGGCTGCTCAGATTGGACTGGGCCTCGTCCAGCTGCTTCTGGACCGCATAGCCCTCATCGCTGGAGTAGATCCGGGCCACCGTGTCGCCCACGGCCACCGCCTCACCGTCCGTACGCAGCACCTCGGCCAGCTCGGAGGCGTCCTCCAGCACCGCCTCGTCCCGGAAAAACCAGCCGGTGGAGGTCACCTTCCGCTCGGCGGTGTAGCTGTACGCCGTGGTGGTGGTGATCCCCGAGGTGAGGGACGACCACACATAGACGCCAAAATAGGCCGCTATGCCGAGGAAGAGGACCAGTATGATGATGCGTGTGATGAGGGTGCCCTGTTTCATTGCTTTGTTCCTTTCGGGTCTCACGCCTCCTCCCGCAGCGGTACCGGCCGCTCCGGCGAAATGGTGGAGATCGCGTGCTTGTAGATCACCTGCTGCCTTCCGTCGCTGGTCAGCACCACCACAAAGGCGTCAAAGCCGGTGATGATGCCCCGCAGCTGGTAGCCGTTCATCAAAAACATGGTCACGGGCATACGGGTGCGGTAAAGTCGGGTGAGAAATGCTTCCTGCAGGTGATTGGTTTCCTTTGTCATCTGGAACACGTCCTTTTTCTGTAAAGTCAGGGACGTGCCGACCCGGACAGTCCCCGGGTCATTGTATTCCAGCTTCGGCCAGTTTTTCTGCCGCAAAGCGTCGAAGCGCTTCCGGATCGGGTTGGCTGCCGTGGCGGTACCACTGGGTGGTGCGGTCGCGGCGGAACCAGGTGAGCTGGCGCTTGGCGTACTGCCGGGAGCGCAGCTTGACCTCGTCCAGCGCCGCCGTCAGGTCGCCGCCGTCCTCCACGGCCGCGCACAGCTCCTTGTAGCCGATGGCCTGCATGGCGGTGCAGCCGGAGCTGACGCCGCTTTCCAGCAGGGCGCGCACCTCGTCGGCCAGACCGGACGCGGCCATCTCCTCCACCCGTGCGTCAATGCGCGCATAGAGGTCGGCGCGGTTTTCGTAGTTCAGCCCCAGCTTCAGCGCCGTGTAGCGGGGCGGCAGCAGCCGGGTGGCGGCGTTGTGGGCGGAGATGGTCTCTCCCGTCTCGTACCACACCTCCAGCGCCCGGATCACCCGCTTGGTGTCCATGGGGTGGAGCCGGGTGGCGGACTCCGGGTCGATCTCGGTCAGCGCCTCCCAGAGGGGCTGGATGCCCTCCTCGTCATACTTCTTCTGGAGCTTCTCCCGCCAGCCGGTGGACTTCACTGCGAAGTCGTGGCCGTTGAGCAAGGCGTCCAGATAGAGCCCGGTTCCGCCCACGATGATGGGCAGCTTTCCCCGGGCGAGAATGTCGTCCACCACGGGCACCGCCTCCCGGCGGTAGCGCTCGGCGGAGTAATCCTCCTCCGGGTCGGCGACGTCGATCATATGATGGGGTACGCCGTCCATCTCCTCGCGGGTGGGCTTGGCGGTGCCGATGTCCATGCGGCGGTAGATCTGCATGGAGTCGCAGCTCACTACCTCGCCATTATAATGCTTTGCCAGCCAGACGCCAAGGGCAGTTTTGCCCGAAGCGGTGGGGCCAACCACGCAAACGACCTGTGGGGGCATTTTATAACACTCCTTTTGTGGGGATATGTGCAGGGACTCTGAAGGATTCCGGTGCAGACCCAGTGAAACCCCTCACGCCCGCTTGAACTGCTTTTCCAGATCCTTTTTGGTCATGCGGATGGCCACGGGACGGCCGTGGGGGCAGTAGCGCACCTCGTCGCGCATGACGGCAGCACAGACGGCCTTCAGTTCTTCCTCGCCGCTAATCCAGCCGCCCTTGATGGCGCTCTTGCAGGCCATGGTGTGCAGCACTTCGTCCCGGGCGGCATCCGGGTCGGCGGTGCCGGTGGCGATCAGCCTGGCGGCGATCTCACACAGGGCGGACTCGATCTGCTCGGCGGGCAGGTAGTCCGGGGCCTGCCGGACGATCAGACTGCCGCCGCCGAAGTCCTCGGCCTCGAAGCCGAACTCCGCCAGCAGAGGCAGATTCTCCGTCAGCACGGCATGCTCCTCCGGGGACGGGCGCAGGATCTTCGGGGTGAGCAGCAGCTGGCTCATGGGCTTATGGTGCATGGCCTTGAGCCGGTCAAAATTCATCCGCTCATGGGCGGCGTGCTTGTCGATAAACCAGACCTCGTCGCCCCGCTCTACGATGGCATAGGTGTGCAGCACCTCACCGGCTAGCCGCCAGTCCGGGGTGTCCGGGGCGTCGGCCGGGTGGTCTTTCTCCACCGGGGCTTCCTCGAAAACGGGCGCGGCGTTTTCCCCCTCGGGCACCGGTACAGCCATTTCCTCCTGCGCCGGTGTCTCCGGCACAGGGACAGCGCTCAGCGCAGTGGGTGCTGTCGGCGCTTCGGCGGCGGGCATCTCCGGTGCGGGAGCGCGCTGCATTTCGTCGGGCGCGGAGTTTTCCACATCCCGCGTCCCGGGGCTGTGGAGTTCTTCCTCCGCCGGGAGCGGCACAGACTTTTCCACAGTCTGCTGAGCGTACTCGCCGGGCATGGGCGGCATCGGCGGGCGCTTCAGCGGCGCCGACGGCTTCTGAGACGGGACATAGCGGGCAAAGCTCCGCTCCGGCTCTCTGGCAGGCTCCGGCTTTGCACCGGGTTTGGAAAAGCCCAGCGGCTCCTCGGTGCGCATCCGGGGCGCGTCCACCGCGTAGGGCGTTTTGGCGTCGCTGTGCAGCTCGCTGCGAAACTGCTGGGCGGTGGTAGTGCGGAAAAAAGTCTGGTTGGCCGTCACGTTGTCGTGCCTGGGCGCGGCCTTGGGGCGCTCCTCCAGCACGGCTCTGGGCGCGCCGGAGTCCTCCTCCAATGCCGCTTTGGCGGCGTAGTACACCGCGTCAAAGAGCTTTTTCTCGCTGGTGAACTTCACCTCAGTCTTGGTGGGGTGGACGTTCACGTCCACGCCGTTCAGACGGGTGGTCAGATGGAGCACGCAGCCGGGGAAACGGCCCACCATCTTCTGGTTCTGGTAGGCCTGCTCCAGCGCCGCCTGCATGGTGCGGGACTTCACATAGCGGCCGTTGACAAAGAAGAACTGGCTGGCCCGGGAGCCCCGGCAGCAGACCGGCTTGGAGAGGAAGCCGTCCACGCTGATGTCCTCGCCGCTGCCCTTGCAGGGCACGAAGCCCAGGGCCATGTCCCGGCCCAGCACGGCGTAGACCGCGCTCTTGAGGCTGCCGTCGCCGGGGGTGTTCAGCTCCTCCTTGCCCTCCCGCAGGAAGCGGAAGCTCACCTCCGGGTGGCTGAGGGCGGCGTGCTGGACGACGGCCATGACGGCGCTGCCCTCGGCGGAGTCGCGCTTCAGGAACTTCTGGCGGGCGGGGGTGTTGAAAAACAGATCCCGGACGATGAGGGTGGTGCCCTTGGGGCAGCCGACTTCCTCCCGCTTGCGCACCACGCCGCCGTCCAGCAGCAGGGCGGTGCCCGCGGCGGCGCGCTCGGTGCGGGTCATCAGCTCCACCCGGCTCACCGACGCGATGGCGGCCAGCGCCTCGCCCCGGAAGCCCAGCGTGCCGATGGCCTCCAGATCAAACTCGGTGCGGATCTTGCTGGTGGCATGGCGCAGGAAGGCGGTCAGGCAGTCCTCCGGCTCGATGCCGGAGCCGTTGTCCGTCACCCGGATATAGCTCATGCCGCCCCGCTGGATCTCCACCGTCACCGCGGTGGCCCCGGCGTCAATGGCGTTTTCCGTCAGCTCCTTCACGGCGCTGGCCGGGCGCTCCACCACCTCGCCGGCGGCGATCAGATCCGCCACATGGGGGTCGAGCTGATGTATCTTGGACATAAGGTTCCTCTTTCTAAGTCAAATGATCCCGTTTGACACGGTCATTATAGCAGTATTTTAAAGGGATTTTGTTAAGATAGTTATAAGAATCTTTTTGGGTGCGGCGCTGACTTTCACAGCTTTCCCTTCAGCTCGTACAGCAGGTTCATGGCCTCGATGGGGGTGAGGGTATTGAGATCCAGGGCGCGGATGCGCTGGGCGCACTCCACGGCGCCCAGATCCAGCAGGGACACCTGCTCCTCTTCCTCCGGCTCTTTGGGCCGGGGATGCGGAACGGGGACGCCTTCGCCGTTTTCCAGCTCCTCCAGAATGGCTCTTGCCCGGCGGATCACCGGCTCCGGCACGCCGGCCAGCTTGGCCACCTCGATGCCGTAGGACTGGTCAGCTCCGCCCCGAACGATCTTCCGGAGGAAGATGATGTCGTCTTTTTTCTTCTTGGCGGCGATGTTGTAATTCTTCACGCCGGGCAGCTGCCCCTCCAGCACGGTGAGCTCGTGGTAGTGGGTGGCGAACAGGGTCTTGGCGCCCAGCTTTTTGCCCGCGCAGTATTCCAGCACTGCCCGGGCGATGCTCATGCCGTCATAGGTGGAGGTGCCCCGGCCAATCTCGTCCAGAATGAGCAGGCTCTTGCCGGTGGCGTGCTTCAGGATTTCCGCCACCTCGTTCATCTCCACCATGAAGGTGGACTGTCCGGCGGACAGGTCATCGCTGGCGCCGATGCGGGTGAACACCCGATCCACCACACCCAGATGGGCGGACTGAGCCGGGACAAAGGAGCCCGCCTGCGCCATCAGGCAGATGAGCGCCACCTGCCGCATATAGGTGGATTTACCGGCCATGTTGGGGCCGGTGATGATGGCGAGGGTGTCGTCCCGCCCGTCCATGTAGGTGTCGTTGGGCACGAACCAAGCGTCCTTCAGCACCTTCTCCACCACCGGATGGCGTCCCTCCTTGATGTCGATGACGCCGGAGTCATCTACGGTGGGCATGACGTAGTGGTTCTTGACCGCCACGGCGGCGAAGGAGCACAGCACGTCCAGCTGGGCCACGGCCCGGGCGGTGGCCTGAATGGCCTCCACCTGGGCGCTCACCTTCTCCCGCAGGGCGGAAAACAGCTCGTATTCCAGCGCCGTCACCTTGTCTCCGGCGGAGAAGATGGTGTGCTCCAGATCCTTCAGTTCCTGATTGATGTAGCGTTCGGAGTTCACGGTGGTCTGTTTGCGTACCCAGCTGTCGGGCACCAGCTCGGACTGGCTCTTGGCCACCTCGATGTAATAGCCGAACACCTTGTTGTAGCTCACCTTGAGGTTGCGGATGCCGCACTCCTCCTTGACCCGGGCCTCCATCTGGGCCACCAGATCCCGGCCGCCGGTCTGGATGGAGCGGAGCCGGTCCACCTCTTCGCTGTAGCCCGTGCGGATCATGCCGCCCTCCCGGACGGTGAACGGGGGTTCGTCCACGATGGCCCGCTCCAGCTCCTCCCGGAGCGCGGTCAGATCGTCCAGCCCCTGCCGCACCTCGGCGATGAGAGGGGCGTCCACGGCGGCGCAGAGCTCCCGCAGCTTGGGAATCTTGCCCAGACCGGTGGCCAGCGAGGCCAGATCCCGGGCGTTGGCGGAGCCGTAGACCACCCGGCCGATGATGCGCTCCAGATCGGTGACCTCCCGCAGGGCGAGGATCAGCTCCTCCCGCTCCATGGTGTGCTCCACCAGCGCCTGCACGCCGTCCAGACGGCGGCGGATGGCGGCGGGCGAGATGAGGGGCTGCTCGATCCAGCTGCGGATCATGCGGGAGCCCATGGCGGTCTTTGTCTTATCCAGCACCCACAGGAGACTGCCCTTCTTCTCACCGCCCCGGAGGGTCTCGGTCAGCTCCAGATTGCGCCGGGCGGTGAGATCCAGCTCCATGAAGCGGTCGCTCTCATAGTGGCGCAGGGAGGAGAGATAGCTCAGGTCGGTGCGCTGCGTCTCGTAAAGATAGTTGAGCACGCCGCCCACCGCCCGGTAGGCCACGACGCTCAGGTCGGCGGCCTGGGGAAACTGCTTCCGGGTCAGCTCCGCCGCCTCCTGGGGCAGAAAGCGGGTCTCGCCGCCGTCCTGCCAGTAGCAGTTCAGCCGGTCGGTGAGCAGACTTGTGATGCGCTTTTCCTGCGCCGCCTCCGGGGAGAGCAGCGCCTCCCGGGGGGCAAAGCGCCCCAGCTCGTTGCAGATGTGCTCCACGGCGCCGGCGCCGGTGAAGGAGGTGGCCTGCGCCTCGCCGGTGGACAGGTCGCAGAAGCAGATGCCCGCGCCGGTCTCGTCCGTGGCCACGGCGCAGATGTAGTTGCTCTGGTTCGGGGCCGGCATGGAGTCGTCCATGACGGTGCCGGGGGTGACGATG
>USIZ01000017.1 GCA_900554855.1 uncultured Eubacteriales bacterium
CTTTCCCTACACGACGCTCTTCCGATCTGTGGGCGTAGTGCTCCGGGACTCCGGCCCGGATGGGATGCAGGCCGCCGGGGCGCTGACGGACAGCCTGCAAAAACTCGGCCTGCGCCTGCGCCGCTTCAAGACCGGCACGCCGCCCAGAGTGAACCGGCGGAGCGTGGACTTCAGCAGGATGGAGATCCAGCCCGGTGACGAGGATCCGGTGCCCTTCTCCTTCTCCACAGAGGCGGTACCGGAGAACCGGGCGGTGTGCTGGCTGACCTACACCACGCCACGCACCCATGAGATCATCCGGGCCAACCTGGCGAGAAGCCCGCTCTATGACGGCACCATCGCCTCCACCGGCCCCCGCTACTGCCCCTCCATCGAGACGAAGATCGTTCGCTTTCCGGATAAGGAGCGCCATCAGCTCTTTATCGAGCCCATGGGACTCAACACGGAGGAGCTCTATATTCAGGGCTTTTCTTCCTCCATGCCGGAGGACGTGCAGATCGAGATGCTTCACTCGGTGCCCGGGCTGGAGCACGCGGAGATGACCCGGTGTGCCTACGCCATTGAATACGACTGCGTGGATCCCACGGAGCTGAAGCCCACGCTGGAGACGAAAAAGGTGGCCGGACTCTACGGCGCGGGCCAGTTTAATGGGTCCTCCGGCTATGAGGAGGCGGCGGCTCAGGGCTTTGTGGCCGGGGTCAATGCCGCGCTGAAGCTCAAGGGCGAGAAACCCATGATCCTGCGCCGCTCAGACGGCTATATCGGTGTGCTCATTGACGATCTTGTGACCAAGGGCACCGAGGAGCCCTACCGCATGATGACCAGCCGGACGGAATACCGCCTGCTCCACCGGCAGGACAATGCGGATCAGCGACTCACCCCCATCGGCCACCGCATTGGACTGGTGGACGAGGCTACGGCCCAGGCGGTGGAGGAGAAATACGCCGCCGTGGAGCGGGAGATCCAGCGGCTGGAGCACACCGGCGTGCCCGCTTCGCCGGAGCTGAACGCCATGCTGGAGGAAAAGGGGGAGAGCGCACCCAAGGGGGGCAGTGCCCGCCTTGCCGATCTTGTGCGCCGTCCCCGGATCAGCTATGCCGATCTGGAGTCCTTCGACCCCGGCCGCCCGTCGCTGGATCGGCTCGTCCGGGAGCAGGTGGAGATCAGTATGAAGTACGAGGGCTATATCGCCCGCCAGATGCGGCAGGTAGAGGAGTTCCAGCGTCTGGAGAGCCACGCTCTGCCCGCTGATCTGGATTATGCCGCGCTGGACGGCCTGCGTCTGGAGGCGCGGGAAAAGCTCAGCCAGATCCGTCCCATCAACCTTGGCCAGGCCAGCCGCATCTCCGGCGTCAGTCCTGCCGACATCGCCGCCCTGATGATCTGGCTGGAAAAGCAGTGAGGGGAATTGTGGGTTGTGGAAATAAAGACAGACTGTCGCCCGCGTCATTCTGAGGAGCGAAGCGATGACTGCGCCCGAAGGCGTGTGCAAGCGGCCAACCGCCCGGCGGGCGGCGCTACAAAAATCTGTATAACAGATATAATAAAAAGGGTATCACAAACTTTGTAAAACTGCTTGAAATTCCTTGGCGAAACAGTATCATATATACTTGTCTCGATATAATTATAAATGATATACTGGAGAAGAAAGAGGAAATTTCATGCAGAAGAAACTGTTCAACCGCTACTATCTCTGCGTCTGGTTCGGCTCACTGTGCCTGCTGCTGGTGCACAATATGCTGAACAACGCACTGCCCCTGTATCTGGCCAGCATTGGCTTTTCCACCAGCTTTTCCGGCCTGATCGGCGTGCCCTTTGCCATTCTGGGCATCATCGGCCGCCTGGCCGGCGGCTATCTGGCCGACAGCCGCTCCCGCCGGCTGGTCATGGTGAGCGGCACCGCCCTGATTGGCGTGAGTGCTTTCCTGTTCGGCCTTGTCCCGGCGGCGGCGCTTATGCTGCTGCTGCGCGGTGTGCAGGGTATGGGCTTCGCCTCCGGCAACGCCGCCTTTGCCACCGCCAGCGTGGACGTCACGCCTCCGGAAAAGTCCAATCTGGGCGTGGGCATCTTCTGGGCGGCCATGGCCGTCAGCGTGGCCTGCGCCGGCTATCTGGTGCTGGGTCTGAGCGCCGGCGGCAGCTATGCCCCGGTGTTCACCCTCTGCCTGGTGCTTGGTCTTGCGGGCGCGGTGCTGGCACTGGCTTGCAATTATGAGAAGGGCAGGGCGAAGCCCGCCCAGTCCGCCCCTGCCGAGCGGGGCGTGCAGGCCTTTCTGGAGAAGGCCGCTCTGCGTCCGGCCGTCATCGAGTTTCTCGTTATGCTGGGCGTGGCCAGCTGCAACAGCTTTATCCTGATGTTCGCCCAGCAGAAGGGCTACTCCAACCCCGGCGCCTTCCTGCTGATCGCCGCCATCGCCATGGCCATCACCAACCTGTCCACCGACGCCCTGCTGAAGCGGATGAAGCCCCAGACCCTCATGACCGTGGGTATGATCCTCTGCGGCGTGTGCTATGTGCTGATGGGCGCGGCGCCCTGCCAGGCCACCTATTTCCTGGGCGGCGTCGGCTATGGCGCGTCCATGGGCTTCTCCTACCCCGTCCTGACCGTTATGGCGGTGAACGGCGTGCCGGAGCGCCGCCGCGGTGCGGCCACCAGCACCATGCTCATGGCCGGTGACGTGGGTGTCGGCGTGGGCACCTTCCTGTGGGGTGCGATCATCGACGGCGCGGGCTTCACCGTGTCCTTCCTGCTGGCCGGCATCAGCGTGGTGCTGGGCGGCGTGTTCTCCTGCCTGTTCTATCTGGGCAGGAAAAAGTAATTCTATCCGCCTGATCCGACCGGTTTGGCGGAAATAACTGCAATGAACGGAAGTTTTTTATTATGACAGATTATATTCCAAACGGCGGCCAGATCGGTCTGCCCATTCGTGACAACATCCACGTCCGCCTGCCCGCGTTTACCCCGGCGCCCCGGCCCCAGCCGGAGCTGGCCGCTCCGGTGATCGCCCCCGCCTTCGCGGAGCGGGGATTCGTGCTGGGCGCGTGGAGCCAGCATTTTCTCGCCGGCGTGACCGCTGAGATGATGGACTGGTGGTGGGCCAACATGGAAAAGGGCTACTACCTCTGGGCCCCCGGCGCGCACAAGCGGTTCAGCTGGGTCAAGGCCCCCGGCCAGGTGGGTTTTCTGAACAGCGCCCACTGCATCTCCGAGGCTATGGTGGAGGGTAAGCCGGTATTCGGCGGCGACGGCGTCATCATCCACCGGCTGGGGCTGGACTGGTTCCCCTTCACCGAGAGCCTGAGCCATGTCATCGTGGAGGGCGTGTTCAATGACAGGGACGAGTTCTGCGACTGCACGGTCCATATGTGGGAGGACGTCCCCGGCGGCGTGAACCATCTGACCGCCTCCGTGCTGAACAGCCGGTGCTCCATGCCCCCGGCCTTTGTCATGGAGTGCCCGGAGGCCAACCCGACCGACGAAGAGCGGGGCATTCACTCCGAGTATGAGGCCAGCCGCTGGCCGGTCTTCCTGCCCACCCTGTTCCATCTTTGGGAGGGGCATCCCGATCCCAGCCAGAATGTCCCCTGCGACCTGACCGTGGTCTGGAAGGACGGGAAGCCGGAGTATACTGCCGAAAATGGACCGGTGGAGATCTGAGCAAGAAAAAAGATGTGGCGCCCGCATATTGTGCAGGCGCCGCACGGTTTGAAAAATCCGGTTGCCGCATCATGCGCAACCGGATTTTTTGACAGACTGAACCGAGCCGGGCATTGTTTGCCCGGCTCGGTCAATTTTATTGGCAGATCAAATCAGTATGCGACGCCCCAGACAACCATCTTGTCGGCGCTCTTTCCGCACACGGCGCACTTGCAGGCGCCGATCTTCTTCTGCTCCAGCGGCATGCAGCGGGAGGACACACCGGCCTTCTCCTTCATGGCCAGCTCACACTCCAGGCTGCCGCACCACATGGTCTCGGCAAAGCCGCCACGCTTGGACATGGCGTCCTTGACCTCCTCGAGGGTCTCGCAGGTGTAGGTGTTTTCCTCCAGACGCTTCTTGGCGGACTCATAGAGGTTGGTGTGCAGAGCCTTCAGCAGCTCGGGCACCTTCTCCTCCAGCTCGTCCAGCGGTACGAAGGTCTTTTCGCCGTTGTCGCGGCGGGCGATGACGCACTGGCCCTTCTCAATGTCCTTGGGACCGATCTCCACGCGCAGGGGCACGCCCTTCATCTCGTACTCGGCATACTTCCAGCCATTGGACTGGTCGGAGTCGTCGCACTTGACCCGCAGACCCAGGGCGAGCAGCCGGTCGCGCAGCGCGTAGGCGGCGTCCAGAACGCCCTCCTTGTGCTGAGCCACGGGAATGACCACCACCTGCACGGGGGCGATGGGGGGCGGCAGCACCAGGCCGTTGTCATCACCGTGGGTCATGATGACCGCGCCGATCAGACGGGTAGTGGAGCCCCAGGAGGTCTGGAAGGGATATTGCAGTTTGTTGTCCCGGCCGGTGAAGGTCACGTCATAGGCCCGGGAGAACTTGTCGCCGAAGTAGTGGCTGGTGCCGGACTGGAGCGCCTTGCCGTCCTTCATCATGGCCTCGATGGTGTAGGTGGCCTCCGCACCGGCGAACTTCTCCTTGTCGGTCTTGCGGCCCTTCACCACGGGGATGGCCAGCGCGTCGCGGCAGAAGTCGGCATAGCAGTTCAGCTGCTGCTCGGTCTCGGCCTGAGCCTCCTCAGCGGTCTCGTGGATGGTGTGACCCTCCTGCCACCAGAACTCGCGGGAGCGCAGGAAGGGGCGGGTGGTCTTTTCCCAGCGGACGACGGAGCACCACTGGTTGTACAGCATGGGCAGCTGCTTGTAAGTCTGGAGCACATGGGCCCAGTGGTCGCAGAACATGGTCTCGCTGGTGGGACGGACAGCCAGCCGCTCCTCCAGCTTGTCGCTGCCGCCCATGGTGACCCACGCCACCTCGGGGGCGAAGCCGTTGACCAGCTCCCCTTCCTTTTTCAGCAGGCTCTCAGGGATCAGCACGGGCATGGCTACGTTCTTGTGGCCGGTCTTTTTGAACATACCGTCCATGATGTCCACCATGTTCTCCCAGATGGCATAGCCATAGGGGCGCATGATCATAAAGCCCTTCACGCTGGCGTAGTCCACCAGCTCCGCCTTCAGGCAGATGTCGGTGTACCACTTGGTGAAGTCCTCCTCCATAGAGGTGATGGCTTCCACTCTCTTCTTGTCTTTTGCCATGGTATTCTCTCCTGTCAACATCGCCCCGCCCCTTGGGACGGGCAGTTTTTTGCAAAAAAGCGCCGTCAGCGCATAGTTAATTTATTTTACCCTCCATGGGTTTTCTTGTCAAGGAGAGAGGGAAACATATCGTGGGCGACCTGCGCTGTACAGGGAACCGTCGGGGGCGGCGCAGTAAGATCCCTCGGCCGCCGAATGCCGCGGGCGGAAGTTTTGATACCACCCGGTTTGATTCCACAGTCATATTTTTCTATCTTGTGCACACAATGGTAAAAACGAGACAGGGAGGCTCTGGCTATGCTGTGGAGAAAACTGTGGGCGGTGCTGTTGGTGCTGGCACTTGTGGGCGTGCCGATGGCGGGGGCTGTGGAGGAGAGCGAGGCCGAAGAACAGGCGGCCCCGGAGGTGACCTATGATCCGGCGGCGGGGAGCGGCGGCGACCCGATGCCGGACTCCACGGCGAAGGCGGTGCTGGTCATGGACGCCGGGAGCGGGACGGTGCTCTGGGAGAAAAATGCCCATGAGGTGCTGGAGCCTGCGTCGGTGACCAAGATTATGACGATGCTGTTGGTGTGCGAGGCGGTGGACGCCGGACTGCTCGCGCCGGACACCATGGTGACCACCTCTGCCCATGCCGCCGGGATGGGCGGAAGCCAGGTTTATCTGGAGGAGGGGGAGCAGATGAGTGTGGACGATCTGCTCAAAGCGGTGGCAGTCTCCTCCGGAAACGATGCGGCGGTGGCGCTGGGGGAGGCGGTGGCCGGCAGTGAGAGCGCCTTTGTGGAGCGGATGAACCGCCGGGCGGAGGAGCTGGGTATGGAGCATACCCACTTTTTGAACTGCACCGGTCTGCCCACCGATGGCCACGTCACCTGCGCCATGGATATCGCCCTCATGAGCCGGGCACTGCTGAGTCACGAGCTGATCCGCCGGTACACCGGCATCTGGATGGACTCTCTGCGAAACGGGGCCTTCGGCCTGAGCAGCACCAATAAGCTGGTACGCTATTACGAGGGCTGCACCGGCCTGAAGACCGGCTATACCTCCGGTGCCGGATTCTGCATCTCTGCCACGGCCAAGCGGGGAGAGCTGGAGCTGATTGCGGTCGTGCTGGGAGCCAAGACCTCCAAGGATCGGTTTGCCACGGCCTCTACACTGCTGGACTGGGGCTTTGCCAATTTCCAGAGCGTCACGGTGACGCCGGAGGAGCCGCTGGAGAGCGTTCCGGTGACGCTGGGTGCGCAGGAGCGCGTGGGGCTGACCTGTTCAGCGGCGCGGGTGCTGGTGCGTGCGGCGGACGCCGGAGCGGTGACGGGGGAACTCGTTCTGCCGCAGACATTGGAAGCGCCTGTGGAGCTGGGGCAGGTCGTGGGACGGTATGTCATCCGGGTGGGGGATGAGACCGCCGCTGTGGCGGATGTGACAGCGGCGGAGTCGGTCGAACGGCTGGAGCTTTTTGACGTATTGAGTCGATTTGTAAAAATAATGCTATACGGTCGGTTTTAATACTTCCCATTTTGTGCACCTTGTGGTAAAATACAGGCAGGAACCCAGCAAATGAAAGCCGCCCCGGTAGGGACGGCTACAACGGGAGGAATCGCTGTGATCAAAGTTGACCTGACTTCTATTTCTGATTTTGTCTCTCAGGAGGCACTGGACGCGATGGCGCCCCGTGTGGCGGAAGCCCACCAGACGCTGGAAGCCGGCACCGGTGCCGGAAATGACTTTCTGGGCTGGCGCGAGCTGCCCGCCAACTATGATAAGGAGGAATTTGCCCGGATCAAAAAAGCTGCGGCAAAGATCCAGTCGGACTCTGAGGCTCTGGTGGTCATCGGCATCGGCGGCAGCTATCTGGGCGCCCGGGCCGTCATCGACCTGATCCAAAGCCCCAACTATAATCTGAAGAAAAAGAATACCCCGGACATCTTCTTCGCGGGCAATACCCTGTCCACCGATGCGGTGCTGGAGGTGCTGGAGCTGGTGGGCGACCGGGATTTCTCCGTGAACGTCATCTCCAAGTCCGGCACCACCACCGAGCCCGCCGTGGCTTTCCGCATCTTTAAGGCCGCGCTGGAGCGGAAGTACGGCAAAGAGGGTGCCAGAGGCCGCATCTACGCCACCACGGACGCCCATAAGGGCGCGCTGAAGGGTCTGGCTGACGCCGAGGGCTACGAGGAGTTCGTGGTGCCCGACAACGTGGGCGGCCGTTACAGTGTGCTTACCGCCGTGGGTCTGCTGCCCATCGCCGTGGCCGGCATCGACATTGACGAGCTGATGGCCGGCGCCGCCGACGCCATGACCGCCTTTTCCGCCGACAAGAGCATGGCCAACCCGGTTTGGAAGTATGTCGCTGCCCGGAACTGTCTCTATGAGAGCGGGAAAAAGGTGGAGCTGCTGGCCTGCTTTGAGCCCGCCTTCCGCTTCATGAGCGAGTGGTGGAAGCAGCTCTACGGCGAGAGCGAGGGCAAGGAGGGCAAGGGCCTGTTCCCCGCCAGCGTGGAGTTCACCGCCGACCTGCACTCCATGGGTCAGTACATTCAGGAGGGCGAGCGGCTCATGTTTGAGACCGTCGTCCGCTATGACAAGCCCCACGGACAGCTGGTCATCGGCGAGGACGCCGACAACGTGGACGGGCTGAACTTCCTGGCCGGGAAGGATCTGCACTTTGTCTGCGAGCAGGCCATGCGCGGCACGAGACTGGCCCATGTGGACGGCGGCGTGCCCAACATCCTCATTGAGACGGACACCATCTCCGCCCGGAGCACCGGCGAGCTGATTTATTTCTTCGAGCTGGCCTGCGGCGTCAGCGGCTATGTGCTGGGAGTCAACCCCTTCAATCAGCCCGGCGTGGAGGCGTACAAGAAGAACATGTTCGCCCTGCTGGATAAGCCCGGCTATGCCGATCTGCGCGCCGATTTGCTGAAACGCCTGGGCGATTGATAAAAGATCAAAAAAGAAAGAATCAATGTGAATTTTTAATGAAACCGGTTGAAAAATACCTGTCGTTATGATACCATAACAACAACAAACCCCCTTTTGAACTCCCTTCAGAACGGGGAATGAGAACAAGGAGTGACACACTATGGTTAGAGTCATCATGGGCAAGAAGGGTTCCGGCAAGACCAAGCAGATGATCGAACTGATCAACGCCGCCGTCGGCACCGAGCACGGCAACGTGGTCTGCATCGAGCGCAATCGTGCCCTCACCTATAACATTGATTACAACATCCGTCTGGTCGAGGCCAGCGATTTCGACATCAAGGACTTCGAGTTCCTGAAGGGCATGGTCTCCGGTCTGTATGCCGGCAACTATGACATCACCCATATGTTCATCGACTCCCTCTGCCGCGTCGTTCCCTGCGACGGCGGCCCCGAGGTCGAGGAGTTCCTGGACTGGCTGGATGCCTTCTCCGAGAAGAACAACATCAAGTTCACCGTCACCATCTCCGCTGACGCTGAGCTGGCTCACGAAGGCGTGCGCAAGTACTTCTGAGAACGGATACATATACAAAGCCGTGGTCATTGACCACGGCTTTGTTTTTTAATCTTCTCTTTATTGACGCTGTGCGGCGCCTCCTGCTAGAATAAGGTCAGAAGAGGTTGACAGATATTTGAAGGGAGGACGGCGATGAAAAAGAGATCTCTGCGCTGGTATATGCGCCTGAGCTGGGGGTTCGTTGCGGTGGGCCTGGCGGTGCTCCTCATAACGGCCATCTGCAAACAGGGCGGCATCTTTATGGAGGGAGATTCCGATACTGTTCTGCTGGTGGTCAGTCTGGCGCTGATCGTGGCAGGTCTGGGCGTACAGATCAAATTCCTCCGCTGTCCCGCCTGCGGCGAGTCCCTCTATTCCCGGTGGAGGTGGATCGAATACTGCCCCCACTGCGGCACAAAAGTGGATTGGGACGCAACCGAATAAAACAAAGCGCCCGCTGAGTTGAAAGCAAAAACTCAGCGGGCGCTTATTTTGTGGAAAACTTTACGGCGTTAAGAGCAGAGCACGTCCTTCATGATGGCAAGGCCCTTGTCCATTTCGTCCTGACTGATGAGCAGGGGCGGCAGGAGCCGGATGACGTTCTGACCGGCGGTGAGCACCAGCAGTCCGGCGTCCACCATTTTGTTGGCCAGCTCCTTGTTGCTGTACCCCTCGTTCAGGGTGATGCCGAGCATCAGGCCGAGCCCGCGGGTGCCCGCCACAGCGGGGGAGCCGAAGCCTTCGATCTGAGCGCGGATGTACGTGCCTTTTTCCTTGACCTCAGCCAGCACCTCGTCGGTCAGGATCTCCTGCACGGCGATGCCTGCGGCGGCACAGATGGGATTGCCGCCGAAGGTGGTGGCATGGGTGCCGGGGGTGAGCACGGCGCGGCACTTCTCGTTGGCCATGATGCCGCTCATGGGCAGGCCGCCGGCAATGCCCTTGGCAAAGGAGCAGGCGTCCGGAAGAAGTTCATACTGCTGGAAGGCAAACATGGTGCCCGTCCGGCCCACACCGGTCTGCACCTCGTCCACCAGCAGCAGCCAGTCGTTGGCGTCACAGAGAGCCTTCACCTGGGCGATGTACTCCTTGTCCAGCGGCATGACGCCGCCCTCGCCCTGCACCAGCTCCAGCATGACGGCGCAGACATCGTCTCCGGCCTGAGCCTTCAGCGCATCGATGTCGTTGGGGGCGGCGTAGCGGAAGCCCTCGGTGAAGGGGAAGAAGTAGTTGTGGAACACGTCCTGACCGGTGGCCTTCAGCGTGGTGATGGTGCGGCCGTGGAAGGAATCCCGCAGTGTGATGATGGTGGCGCGGCCCTCGCCGTACTTGTCGAAGGAGTATTTGCGGGCCAGCTTGATGAGCCCCTCATTGGCCTCGCCGCCGCCGTTGGCAAAGAACACGTCCGCCATGCCGGTGCGCTCGGTCAGCATTGCGGCCAGCCGGACATAGGGCTCGGAGTAAAAGAGGTTGGAGACGTGGGCCAGCTTGGCGGCCTGCTCGTTCACCGCCTTGAGCCAGTGGGGGTGGCCGTAGCCGACGCTGGCCACGCCGATGCCGCTGGCGAAGTCGATGTAGGCGCGGCCCTCGGGGCTGTAAAGTGTAGCCCCCTCGCCGTGGTCGATGACTACGTCAAACCGGCCATAGGTCTGCATGACGCTCTGGTGGTCGAGCGCCTTGATCTGTTCAGAAGTCATGGGAAACATCCTTTCCGGGAAGGTAAAAGATAAGGCCAGAAGGCTTGGTAAGTTGGCGGCGTGCCGAAGCCTCACAGAGTTCCGTCATCAGCAGATGACGGAATAAGATGAAATTAGTTTTTCCGGGGGCATGTACCTCGGGAAAAACACTTCTCGGCCCAGCAAGTGTGCGAGCAAAGCGAGTGCGCGCAGCGGGCTGCATCTTCATCTCAGAAATGCTTGCATTTCTGAGAAAGACTTACAGCAGCATCGTACCGACGCCCTTATCGGACAGCAGCTCGATGAGGATGGAGTGGGGCACCCGGCCATCGAGGATGTGAGCCCGGGAAACGCCGCCGCGGATGCTGTCCACGCAGCACTCCAGCTTGGGGATCATGCCGCCGGAGATGATGCCGTCCTCGATGAGGGTGGCCACCTCGGGCATATGCACCACATGGATGAGGGAGTTTTCATCCTTGGGGTCGCGCAGAATGCCACGCACATCGGTGAGCAGGATGAGCTTTTCCGCCTTGAGGGCCACGGCCAGCTTGGCGGCGGCGGTGTCGGCGTTGATGTTGTAGCTGGTCTCGCCGTCCACGCCCATGGCCACGGTGGATACCACCGGGATGTAGTCGTTTTCCAGCGCGAAGAGCACCGGGTCGGGGTTGACCTCTTTGATCGTGCCGACCAGACCGTAGCGGGAGTCCTTCTTGACGGCCTGGAACAGGCTATCATCCATGCCGGACAGGCCGACGGCCTTGCTGCCCATGCGGTTCAGCGTGGCCACAAGGTTTTTGTTCACCCGGCCGCAGAGCACCTGCTGGACGATGTCCATGGTCTCGTCGTCGGTGTAGCGCAGGCCGTCCACAAATCGGGACTCCTTGCCCGTCTTTTTCAGCATCTCGCTGATCTCAGGTCCGCCGCCGTGGACAACCACCACCCGCAGCCCCACCAGGTGGAGCAGGATGATGTCGGAGATCACGGCCTGCCGAAGCTCGTCGGAGATCCTGGCG
>USIZ01000018.1 GCA_900554855.1 uncultured Eubacteriales bacterium
AACGACTATGCCGCTCGGATCGGCATGAATGACAGTCATTTTTCCAACCCTCATGGACTGGATGCGGAAGATCATTATTCCACTGCCCACGATATGGCGCGCCTGATGATCCACGCCATGCAGAACGAGACGTTTTGCCAGATCGGCCACACCCGTCATATTGAGATTGATGGCTTTGACCTCTACTTCCACAATAAGCTGCTGAACCTGTATGAGTATTGCGTCAACGGAAAAACCGGTTATACGGCGGCGGCAGGCCGGACTTTGGTGACGGCGGCAGAGAAAGACGGACATCAGCTGGTGGCTGTCACCCTGAATGCACCGGA
Source organism: uncultured Eubacteriales bacterium (assembly GCA_900554855.1). GTDB lineage: Bacteria > Bacillota > Clostridia > Oscillospirales > Oscillospiraceae > UMGS1766. The sequence continues at coordinate 327 of USIZ01000018.1, forward strand.
TGACTGGAACGACCAGATCGCCATGTATGAGTATGCCTATGCCCACTACACACCGCGCCGCCTCTGTGCGGCGGGCGACTGTTTCAGTACGATGTCCCTGACCGGGGCGGAGCGTGCGGTGCCGGTGTATTATACGAAAACGATCGACTACCTGGTCAATGCGGGAGAACGGGTGGATCAGAACATTTACCTGAACCGGAGCCTGACTGAAAGTCTTGAGAAGGGGGTACTGGTCGGCAGAGTGGTGTTCTGCGTGAATGGCCAGTATGCCGGGACCAGCTACCTGATCTCAGGGGCATATGCCGATGCAGCGGGCAAGGAGGTGTCAGCCAATTGGAAGAACGGCTTCAAAAATTCCTGTCGTCTCGCGGGATTGTATCCCGACGCTCAGCCGAGCGGTACATACAGGATGGACGGGTTACTGTCAACGGCGTTCTGGCACAACTGGGGATGAAGGTGGACCCGGAGCGGGATTCCGTTGCCGTAGATGGTGTGACGGTAACTGCACAGCCGCCAAAATGCTATCTGATGCTCAATAAACCCCGGGGCTATGTGACCACGCTCTCGGATGAGCGGGGCAGGCGTACCGCTGCAGAACTGGTACGCGGCTGCGGCGTTCGGGTCTGGCCGATAGGTCGGTTGGATATGTATTCAGAGGGGCTGCTGCTGTTTACCAATGACGGGGCATTTACCCAGCTGCTGGAGCACCCAAAGGGTGACGTGGAAAAGGAATACCTTGTCCGGGTGGATCACTGCGACAAGAAGGCACTTCAGATCCTGCGCGGGCCGCTTTCACTGGATGGTCGGCGGTTGGCCCCCGCTCAGGTGGAGCTCGTTTCCCGGGAGACGGACAGCGCACTGCTGCGCTTCGTGATCCATGAGGGGAAAAACCGGCAGATCCGCCGTATGTGCGAGTACGCCGGTGTGCGGGTACTTCGGCTGAAGCGTATCAGAGAGGGAGCAATGCAGCTGGGTGATTTGAAGCCTGGCGAATGGCGCTTGCTCAAAAAAGAAGAGGTTCAAGGAGCATTTTCTGGCGCACGCAGCATGAAAATGAAAAATGATGCAGGTCAATCAGAATAAACTTGCAAAAACAGCTTGCTTTTTGGCGCGGGAAACGGTATTATGTGTTCAGATTATTTTCTGCCAGAGGCAGAAAAGCCAGGTTAGGTGATAAAAATGGCGAAAGACATTCTGACACATATTCAGGAGAATATGACCTCCTTTTCCAAAGGCCAAAAACTGATTGCAAATTTTATCCTCTCGTCCTACGATAAGGCCGCCTTTATGACCGCCTGCAAGCTGGGCAAGACGGTCAATGTCAGCGAATCCACTGTGGTTCGTTTTGCGGCAGAGCTTGGCTATGACGGGTACCCCAGTATGCAGAAGGCACTGCAGGAAATGATCCGCAATAAGCTGACCTCGATCCAGCGCATTGAGGTATCTAATGACCGCATCGGAGATCAGGACATTATGTCCATGGTCATGCAGTCGGACATCGAAAAGATCCGCCTTACGCTGGAGGAGACGGATCGCACCAGCTTCAGCCGTGCGGTGGAGGCGATCTCCTCGGCCCGCCGGGTCTATATTCTCGGTGTCCGCTCTGCCAGTGCGCTGGCCAACTTCATGAGCTTTTATTTCACATTCATTTTCGACAATGTGGTCCATGTGGATACTACGTCGATCAGCGAGGTGTTTGAGCAGGTCATGCGCATCGGTCCGGACGACGTGCTCATCGGCCTGAGCTTCCCGCGCTATTCCAAACGTACGGTCAAGGCCATGCAGTATGCCAAGAAGCAGGGCGCGACAGTGATTGCTATTACAGACAGCGATGTCTCTCCGCTGGCGAATATTGCGGATGTATCCCTGTTTGCCAAGAGTGATATGGCCTCCTTTGTAGACTCTCTTGTGGCACCTTTGAGTCTGGTCAATGCGCTTATTGTGGCGGTGAGCCGGGTTAAGAACGATCAGCTGGAAGCCACCTTCGGCAAGCTTGAGAGCATTTGGGCTGAGTATGAGGTCTATGAGCCCTCCGCCGGAGAGGAAACTGCAAGTGACGGAAAAACTGATTTACATTAAAAATCATCACTGTGGAGGTTTGCTTTGAAAGAACGTCCTTCTGTGATCATCGTGGGCGGAGGCGCAGCCGGCATGATGGCCGCGCACTCCGCCGTTTGCGCGGGTGCGGCGGTCACGCTGATCGAGCGCAATGAAAAGATGGGTCGCAAGCTATACATTACAGGCAAGGGTCGGTGCAATCTGACCAACAACTGTACCGCAGAAACAGTTTTGCAGAATGTGCCCCGCAACGCCAAATTCCTTTACAGCGCCATGGAGCAGTTCCCACCGGACAAGACCATGGAGTTTTTCGCGTCTCAAGGCTTGAAGCTCAAAACAGAGCGGGGAAACCGTGTGTTTCCATGCTCTGACAAGGCTGCGGATGTGATCGATACTCTGTTCTTTGCGCTGAAGCGAGAACGGGTACACTTTATCCATGGCCGGGTGTGCGATCTGATGCTGTCGGACGGCGCGGTCAAGGGCGTTGTGCTGGAGAATGGAACGCAGCTGGAGGCAGACTGCGTCGTGTTGGCTACCGGCGGTTGTTCCTATCCGCTGACCGGCTCTTCGGGAGACGGTTATCGGCTGGCGGAATCGGCAGGGCATACGGTCATCGAGCCCAAGGCATCTCTGATCCCGCTGGTAGAGGACGGTGCGGACTGTGCCCGTATGCAGGGGCTTGCGCTGAAAAATATTGAGATCAAGGTGCGCAATCAAAAAAAGAAGGTCGTCTTTCAAGAGTTCGGCGAACTGCTGTTTACCCATTTTGGCCTGTCCGGCCCGTTGATTTTGAGTGCCAGCGCTCATATGCGCAATTTTGAGAAGGAACGCTACACTGTTTCCATTGACCTCAAGCCTGCGCTGGACGAGAAAAAGCTGGATGAGCGGATCCTGCGGGATTTTGCAGAAAATCAGAATCGTGAATTTGCCAATTCACTGGGTGCTTTGCTGCCCAGACTGATGATTCCGGTGATCGTGGAACGCACGGGGATCGTGCTGGAAAAACGGGTGCACGACCTGACGAAGGGAGAGCGCCGCACTCTGTTGGAGACAATCAAACGCTTTGATATTCCAATCGCTGGCACACGCCCGGTGTCGGAGGCCATTGTGACCAGCGGCGGCATCAAGGTGTCGGAGATCAATCCGTCCACAATGGGATCTAAAAAATGCTCTGGCCTTTATTTTGCCGGGGAGCTGATCGACGTGGACGCCTATACCGGCGGCTTTAATTTGCAGATCGCGTGGGCGACCGGCCATATGGCCGGAGTTCATGCTGCACGATCAAAGGAGGAAACAATATGAATCAGATCAGTGTGGCCATCGACGGTCCTTCCGGAGCCGGGAAAAGCACACTGGCGCGTCAGGCGGCCCGCGTGCTGGGCTTTCTCTATGTTGACACCGGCGCAATCTACCGCACAGTTGCGCTGGCCTGCCAGCGTAATGGGGTAGATCCGACTGAAGGGGGGCGGGTCGCGGCGCTTCTGCCGGAGCTGAAGATAGATTTGGATTACGGAGAGGACGGCGCTCAGCGCATGCTGCTCAACGGAGAAGATGTCTCTGATCAGATCCGCACTCCGGAGATCTCCATGCTGACTTCCAAGGTATCCGCTTTGCCTGAAGTGCGCACTTACCTGCTGGAGAAGCAGCGTGAATTGGCTCGCACTCGCAATGTCATCATGGATGGCCGGGACATCGGTACCGTTGTTCTGCCGGATGCTACCGTGAAGATTTATCTGACCGCTAAGGCTGAGGCGAGGGCTCAGCGCCGCTGCGCTGAACTGCGCGAGAAGGGGATGGACGTCTCCTTTGAAGAGATCCTGCAGGACGTGGAGCAGCGCGATTACAATGATATGCATCGAGATATCTCTCCGCTGCGTCAGGCAGAGGATGCCCGCCTGGTAGACACCACTTTGCTGGATCTGGAGCAGAGCCTTGATGTGCTGGTCAGTATGATCCGGGAGGGAATTCCCAGTGAAAAATGACCAGAAAGTGAAATACAAACCGCTGAGTAAGCAGGGGACGGATCGACTCTACCATATTGTGTTCTGGCCTGTCGCCTTTTTCTTCAGCATTTTTCATCCCGTGCGTACCATTGGACGTGAGCGCATCCCGGAGGGAGCTGCGGTCATCGCGGCCAACCATTCCGCCTACGCGGATCCGATGATGGCGATCATGGCCTTTGGTTATCGCAACCCGCTGCGGATCATGGCCAAGGAGGAGCTGTTCCATATCCCGGTTTTGGGCTGGCTGCTTATCAAGTTTGGCATGTTTGGCGTTAACCGGGGACAAAGTGATATTTCCGCCATCAAGCGGGCTATCAAGGTGCTGAAAGAGGGTTGCAAGCTGATGCTGTTTCCGGAGGGCACCCGTGTCACACGGGACGAGGATCGGCCGGAAGCCAAGACTGGCGTAGTCATGTTTGCCCACCGCACCGGCGCACCGCTGATACCGGTGTATATTCCGCGCAGGAAGCACTGGTTCCGCCCTACTTCTGTTATCATCGGCGAGGCGTATTATCCGGATCTGCCGGAGAAGCATGCCACGCAGGAGGATTATCAGCGGGTAGCGGATGATCTGATGGAGCGCATTTATGCGCTGAGGGGAGACAGGGAATGCGGGAAGTGATCCTGGCCAAAAGTGCGGGCTTCTGCTATGGCGTTCGGCGTGCGGTTGAGATGGCACAGCGGGAAGCGGAGCGGGGTTCATCCTGCGTGATGCTCGGCTCCATCATCCACAACAGCCATGTGGTGGACTACCTTGCCCGGCGCGGGATCCGCCAGATCGACCGGCCGGAGGAGGCGCCGGCGGGAGCCAGCGTACTGATCCGCTCTCACGGGGAAAGCCGAACGGTCTATCAAACACTTGAGGAGCAGGGGAACCCTGTGCTGGATGCGACCTGTCCCAATGTAGCCCATATCCACAAGCTGGTTGCCGAAGCGGAGCGTAAAGGGCGTGTTCCGGTCATTATCGGTGTCCCCAACCACCCGGAGGTGTTGGCTATTGCGGGGTGGTGCGATCAGCCTGTTGTGCTGGAAGGTGTGGAATCTCTACAAAAATGGCTGGAAGAAGACCCTTCCAGACGGGAAAAACCACTTACTTTCGTCTCCCAAACCACCTCTACAAGGGAAATTTGGGAAAATTCTGTGAATTTCGCAAAAAAAGTGTGTACAAACCTTGAAATATTTGATACAATATGTAATGCTACGTTCTGTAGACAATCAGAGGCGGTCAAAATAGCCCAAAAATGCGGCGCAATGGTGGTCATTGGCGACCACGCAAGCTCCAATACCAAGCACTTGGTGGAGCTGTGCCGGGCGCACTGTCCGACTGTTCTGTGGGTCGAACAGGCATCTGAGCTGGATCTGTCAGCGCTGAATGACGTAGCTTGTGTTGGTATCACCGCGGGTGCGTCCACACCTGGGTGGATTATAAAGGAGGTCAATGACAAAATGAGTGAAGAAAATCTGGAGATCGAAGAATCCTTCGCTGAGCTGCTGGAGAAGTCGATCAAAACTTTAAATACAGGAGAGAAGGCCACCGGCGTTGTTGTGAACATCACACCTACCGAGATTCAGGTGGATCTGGGCACCAAGCATGCCGGCTACATTCCTGTGTCCGAGTATTCTGACGACCCCACTGTCAAGGTTGAGGATTGCGTCAAGGTGGGCGATACCATCGAGGCCATGGTCATGCGCGTCAACGACGGCGAGGGTGTTGTCACCCTGTCCAAGAAGCGCCTGGACGCCAACAAGAACTGGGAAGAGATCGAGACTGCCAAGGATGAGAAGACCACTGTTGAGGGTCTGGTTGTTGAGGAGAACAAGGGCGGCGTCGTTGTGAACGTCAAGGGCATCCGTGTCTTTGTCCCCGCTTCTCAGACCGGCCTGCGCCGCAATGAGCCCATGAGCCAGCTGGTGAAGACCACTGTTCGTCTGCGCATCACCGAGGTCAACCGTTCTCGCCGCCGCGTGGTGGGCTCCATCCGCGCCGTTGCCGCCGAGGAGAAGGCTGCTGCCGCTGCTCAGATCTGGGACAGCATCGAGGTCGGCAAGCACTACACCGGCACCGTGAAGAGCCTGACTTCTTATGGCGCTTTTGTCGACATCGGCGGTGTGGACGGCATGGTCCATATCTCCGAGCTGTCTTGGAGCCGCATCAAGCATCCCTCTGAGGTCGTTTCTGTGGGCGATACCGTTGATGTCTATGTCATCAAGGCTGACGCCGAGAAGAAGAAGATCTCTCTGGGCATGAAGAATCCCACCGAGAATCCCTGGGAGACCTTCCTGTCCAAGTACGAGGTGGGCGACGAGGCTGACGTTAAGATCGTCAAGCTGATGAGCTTCGGCGCTTTTGCCGAGGTCGTTCCCGGGGTGGACGGCCTGATCCACATTTCTCAGATCGCGGATCACCGCGTCGAGAAGCCTGAGGACGAGCTGGCTGAGGGCGATATCGTCAAGGTGAAGATCACTGACATCAACACCGAGACCAAGAAGATCTCCCTGTCCCGCCGTGCAGTTCTGCAGGAAGAGGACGATTACGAGGACTAATTTGATCTCGTAACTTGTTTCAAAGCGCAAAGAGCCGGATCGTAAGATCCGGCTCTTTTTATGCGTATGATTGTCCTTCACCGGCATTTGTGGTATGATTCTATTGTAGAATAGATTGAACTAGGAAAATGGAAAGCGGTGAAAATATGGGATTGTTTTTCAAAAAACGATCAGGCCAACGGAAGCTGCACTGCTCAGCGGTCATTGTTGCGGCGGGCAGTGCCAGCCGAATGAAAGGCGTTGACAAGATCATGGCGGAGATCGGCGGAATGCCGGTCATTGCACGAACACTGTCTGTATTTCAGAACTGTGACCGAATCGGCGAGATCGTGGTGGTCACCCGCGAAGATCTGCTTGTCCCGGTCGGTGAGGTCTGTCGGCAATACAGCTTTGACAAGGTGACCCGGGTGGTAGTTGGTGGTGCTGACCGCAGCCGCTCGGTTCAGAATGGCCTGAATGAATTGGGGGAAACAGACTATGTGGCGATCCACGATGGAGCGCGTCCCTTTGTGTCTGCCGAGGTGCTGGAGGAAACGATCCGTGCGGCGGAAAGAAGCGGTGCGGCCGCCCCTGCGATCCCTGTGACGGATACCATAAAAACCGCTCAGGACAGTCTGGTTCCCGGTACGCCGGATCGGTCAACGCTGTTTGCGGTGCAGACACCGCAGATTTTTGACATGGATCTGATCTGCGGGGCGCTTTACCATTGTATTGAGAAGAAAATCCCGCTGACGGATGACTGCTCTGCGGTGGAGCAGATCGGCAAGGTGGTCACGCTGACTGTGGGAGAGCGAACAAATATTAAAATTACAACGCAGTTTGATCTGCTGATCGGGGAGGCGATCGTTTCATGGCTGGATGCGCAATGAGGATAGGACAGGGATATGATGTCCATAAGCTGGTGCCGGATCGTAAGCTGATTCTGGGCGGCGTAGATATTCCGTATGAAAAAGGCCTGCTGGGCCATTCAGATGCCGATGTGATCGTCCATGCCGTCATGGACGCTTTGCTGGGTGCGGCCGGTCTGTGGGATATCGGCCATGCCTTCCCGGATGACGACCCGGAGACGGATGGTATTTCCAGTCTTGTACTGCTGAAGCGTGTAAAGCAGATGTTGGATGAGCAGGGATTTGCAGTGGTCAATATTGACGGTACGATCATCGCCCAGCGTCCGAAGTTGTCTCCCTATATTCCGATTATGCGGCAGAACGTTGCCGAAGTGCTCGGAATCGAGGAGGCACGTGTCAATCTGAAGGCCACCACTGAAGAGGGGCTGGGCTTCACCGGCTCTGGCGAGGGCATTTCCTCTATGGCGGTCGCCCTGCTGGAGAAAATTTTATAATCAGCATCCGTATGTCAAAGGCCGCGCTCAGCGCGGCCTTTTGCGCACTTCTGCCGGGATCTGTCATAAGATGGGGCAGGAGGAGTTCTTATGCTGTATTATCTGATCGTCTGTCGGTCGCTCACTTATGCCCAACGAACTGCTTCTGCGTTGGATCGGGCGGGAATATCTGCCCATATTCTGCGTTCGCCCAAAGCAATATCCGGCGGCGGATGCAGTCACTCGGTCAAGGTGTCCCAGCGCAGCCTGAGCGGTGCACTGGTGGTTTTAAATAAAGTTGGTCTCAACCCGGAACGGATCTACCTGACCTCGGGGGATGGAAGCTATCGCGAGGTGAGTTTGTGATCTACCTGGACGCCGCAGCTACTACGCTGCAAAAGCCACCGTCGGTGGCGGCGGCTTCCGCCTGGGCTGTGCGGATGTGTGCCAGCCCGGGCAGGGGAGATTATGCCGCATCGCGAAGAGCGGAAGAAATCGTTTTTGCCTGTCGAAACGAGCTGGCGGTGCTGTTTGACACAGGTGGTGCGGAGCGAGTTGTGTTTGCATCGAATGCCACCCACGCACTAAACCTTGCAATCCGATCGCTTGTTCGGCCGGGGAATCGTGTCCTGATTTCATCCTGGGAGCACAACGCGGTGACGCGGACGCTGCATTCCATCCCAAACGTCACCATTCTGACGGCAGAAGCCCCCTTGTTTGATGACAAGGGGACGCTTGCCGCATTTTCCGCGGCACTGGAACAGCAACCCGATGCGGTGGTGTGTACCTGCGTATCCAATGTGTTTGGCTATATCCTGCCTTATGCCGCCATTGCGGCGCTTTGCCGGGCGGCAGAAGTACCGTTGATCCTGGACGCATCACAGGCGGCGGGGTGTGTGCCTGTTTCACTGAAGGGACTGGGGGCGCAGTTTATCGCTTTCCCCGGCCACAAAGGCTTGTATGGGCCTCAGGGCACCGGCGTTTTGCTGTGCGGCGGCGATGCGGATTCGCTTTGCCCGCTTCTGACCGGTGGGACGGGAAGTGAATCTGTTCGGCAGGAGATGCCGCTCTACCTGCCGGATCGGGGCGAGGCGGGAACTCATAATGTGGCTGGCATTGCCGGGCTGCTGGAGGGTGTCCGCTTTGTGCGTAGGACCGGTCAGAACCGCATTCTGGCCCATGAGCGCCGATTGCTGGCGCGAATGGAGCAGTCGCTTGCCGATGTGAATGGCATACAGCTTTTTACTGCGGAGGGAGAAAATCAGGCTGGCGTGCTCTCCTTTGTGTGCGACGGCTGGGATTGTCAGGATCTGGCCCGGGCATTAGGGCAACGGGGGGTCGCAGTGCGGGCAGGGCTGCACTGTGCGCCAATGGCTCACAGCCATGCGGGAACACTGGACAGTGGGACCGTGCGGGTCAGTTTTTCTGCCTTTAATCGGGAAGAGGAGGTGGAATATTTTCAGACTACATTGAAACAAATTGTTCATGGGATTTTAAGGGTAAATTAACATAAAAGTACGCAACTTTGCTTGCCATGGCTGTGGCGATGCGATATAATATTTTTATAATGACAAAAAATTGGGGTTGTGTTATCCCTTCCGGGCTGAGCATACCTTTTGATACGAATAGGGGGGAGCGCAATGAGTGTGATTGCGCACTATGCCGATGTCTGTCTGAACTATATTCAGATGATCAGAATTACGGATATTATTGATATGGCGATCATTGCCTATATCTTTTATCGCCTGCTGCTGCTGACGCGTAAATCTCAGGCGGGGCAGGTTCTGAAGGGCATTGTACTCGTGGTTCTGGCGCTGGCCGCCGCATATTACTGCCGCTTCCACGTGCTCTATTATGTGCTCCGCGGTGTGGTCGAAATCGGCTTTCTGGCCCTTATCGTGGTGTTTCAGCCTGAGATCCGGCGATTCCTTGAACAGGTCGGTTCAAAAGGGTTCGGCAAGCTGATCACGCCGAAAGTGAAAACAACTCAGGTGGAGCGCGCGATCCTCCAGACGGTGGAGGCCTTTGGCTCCATGTCTCGCGATCACATCGGCGCGCTGGTGGTATTTGAGCGCACCACGATCCTCGATGACTGTGTGAAGTCCGGCACGGACGTGGACGCAGTTGTATCCAGCGAACTGCTGAAGAATATTTTCTGGCCCAATACGCCGCTGCATGATGGCGCGGTTATCATCCGGGACGGCCGGGTGCTGAGCGCCGGATGTGTGCTTCCGCTTACGGGCAATCTGAATATCAGCCGCGATCTTGGCACCCGTCACCGGGCGGGCATCGGCGTCAGCGAGCACTCCGACGCCGTAGTGGCCATTGTCTCTGAGGAGACCGGCGCCATTTCTGTGGCAGTCGGCGGAATGCTCAAGCGCCATCTGTCGATGGAGACGCTGGAACGTCTGCTGCGCAACGAACTGATCCCGCCGGAAAATGAGGACGAAAAAAAGCGCACGCTGACCGACCTCCTGCGCCGAAAGAAAGAAGGCAATGACCATGTGGAGTAAGATCAGCAACAGCAAAGCGGCCTATATGGTGCTGGCGATTGTCTGCTCCATCGCGCTCTGGCTCTATGTGGACATTGTAGAAGCGCCGAAGAGCACTACAACGGTCAGCAATATCCCTGTCACATTTGTAGGCGAGGATGCCCTGGAGCAGGAGGGCCTTATGATCGTGGACGGTTCAGAAATCACGGTCAGCCTGAAACTGGAGGGGCCTCGATCTGCTATCTCCCAGGTGAATCGAAGCAACATTAAAGTTACGGTTCAGGCTGCCTCCCAGATCACCGGCGAAGGGCATTAT
>USIZ01000019.1 GCA_900554855.1 uncultured Eubacteriales bacterium
ACACTGCCGCCCTCAACGGCCAACAGGAACAGGGTGCGCTCCCGGATGCGCCATGCCTCCCGCCGCGCCCGGCGCTTGTCCGCGCCCATGACGGCAAAGGAAGCCAGATTGATGCACACCAAGTAGATCGTCAGGACAAGCTCAGGCGTGGTCATGTCCTGTTCTCCATCTGCACCACGGCGCGGCTCCACCGCCCGGTGCGGTAGTAGATCAGCTGAATGATAATCTGTACCAGCGAGGCCAGCGGCGCGGCAATGCCGATCTGAAGCATGGTGACGCCGGGCAGGGTGGAGAACCAGATCACCAGCGGCAGGCGCACCAGGAACGTGGAAAACAGGCAGTTGAACATGGTGAAGCCGGTGTGGCCGCAGCCGCTGAAAAAGCCATTCAGGCAGAACACAAAGCACACCATCAGTGCGTCGATGCTGTAAGTGCGCAGATAGAGTACCCCGTGATAGACTACCTTGGCATCGGTGGTAAAGATGCCCATCAAAGCGCCGGGGATCAGCTGCATTGCGGCGAACAGGATCGCCGTCAGTCCCAACGAGACCCCCATGGCGATCCAGATGCCCCGTTTGGCCCGCTCCGGCTGCCTTGCGCCGATATTCTGAGCGGCGAACACGGCCAGCGAGGACATAAAGGCCACGGGGATAACCATGGAGAAGCCGATCATGCGCTCCACCACGCCCACGGCGGCGGATTGATCCAGACCGATCAGGTTGACCACCACTGTAATGATGATGAAGGACAGGGTGGTAAGCATATCCTGCAGCGCCACCGGCACGCCCAGCTGAAGCACCTTGACCAGCTTGCCGCGCTCCGGTCGGACAGTGACCGGAAAGGGCAGGCCGCTCTTTTTCAGCGCGATCAGCGAACACAGGAACGAAATGGCCTGCGCCGCCACGGTTGCCGCTGCCGCACCCGCCGCGCCCAGCCGGAACCCACCGACCAGAAGAAGGTCTCCCAGAATATTTACGCAGCAGGAAATGGCGATAAAGTACATGGGCCGCTTGGAGTCACCGATGCCGCGCAGAATGCTGCTGACCACATTATAGCCCACGATGAACACGGTGCCGATGCCGCAGATATTCAGGTAGGCCCGGGCCGGATCCACCGCCTCGGCGGGCACCTGCATCAGCGTCACAAGGCCATTGCCCAGCGTCAGCAGCAGTGCGGTGATGCCCGCGGCCAGCACGGTGAAGAGCAGCACCATGTTGCCCACAGTCCGGCCCGCCTCCTTCTCCTGCCGCGCACCGATGTACTGGCCGATCAGGACCGTGCCGCCGGTGGCAATGCCGCAGACCAGCGAAGTGACCAGCTGCATGATCTGACTGGAATTGTTGACGGCGGCAATGCCCGCCGAGTCAGAAAAACGCCCCACGACCACCATATCGACCACGCCATAGAGAAACTGCAAAATGCTGGAACCCAGAAAGGGCAGGGAAAACCGCAGCAGCGCCGGGGCAATGGCTCCGCTGGTCAGGTTGAATGCGTGTTTATCCTCCATGGTATTCCCTCTCCTTTCCCTCCGCAAAGGCGCGCACCATTGCACTGGTCAGGCTGGTGTTGTCGTCCATCACCGGCACTTCGGTGCGGTCAAACCACCTGGCCTCGGCCAGCTCCCGCTCTTCCAGAGTGACCGCATCATCGCCGTCCAGCTCTGCCCAATAGCCCAGCGTCAGGTTGCCGGCGCAGCCCCAGGGCTGAGAGCCGAAGTAGCGCACGTTCTTCACCCGCAGGCCGGTCTCCTCCAGCACCTCCCGGCGCACCGTCTCCTCCGCCGCCTCGCCGATCTCCACAAATCCGGCCACCAGCACAAACCATGTGACCGGCCGATCCGCATAGCGGGTCATGAGCAGACGGTCACCGTCAGTAACTGCCGCAATAACAGCCGGATTGATGCGGGGATAGACTGCATTTCCGCAGTGCGGACAGCACACCTTCCGCTCATCCCGTCCCAGCTCCATGGGGTGGCCGCATTTCCCGCAGAAGCGGTTGGATTCGTACCAGGTCCAAAGATGCTGGGCGGTAAACCCGGCCAGCGCCTGCTCCATGGGCTTCATTCCCCGGAGGCGCCGGGTACTCTGCCAGCTCAGTTCCCCCGGAAGTTCTTCCTGCTCGCAGCGGCCAAGAAAATAGTGCTCTCCATCGATAGAAAAAAGGTACTGACTCTCCGCCAGCGGCGGAAGTTCCCGCCGCCGCGGGTAGCTGCCGTCCTCCCGCAGATCGATCTTTCGTCCCTGAAAGCAGAGCACAAAATCGTCCGTCTGCTGCTCCGGCAGTGCAAAGCTGATATCCAGACGGTGAGGAAAAATATCTTGAATCACAGGTTCAGTTCCATCCTTTGCGTAAAATAACTAAAAAAAGACAGTTTATTATATCATTCATTTGTGCCGCTTTCAATCGGAGTTAATCGACATTTTTCTTTTTATTCGTTGATGTTTATGATAGAATAATTAATTGGACGTATTAGCTGCGACAGAGAGAAAGAGGTTTCCATTGTCTTTTGTTGAAAAAAGGCCCCGAAAATGGGGCGACCGCAGAGACGGCCACTGGGTAAAAGACGCCCCGGGTCTGAATGTGGTTTTATGCAGTCTGCTGCCAAAACGGACTGAGAGCGAAGTCTATCTCCATCAGGAGATCGACGTCACCGCCCTTCTAAAATATCTAGAGGGCAAGAATACCCCGGATGCCCCCTACAAGACCACCTTGTTCCACTGCATCGTCACCATGGTGGCACGCGTGATCAACGAGCGGCCCAAGCTGAACCGCTTCGTTCAGGCCGGCCGCATTTACGAGCGGGATGAGATCACCGTCAGCTTCGTCGCCAAGCGCCGCTTCACCGACCACAGCGAGGAGGCCCTGATGGTCTACAAGGCCAAGGGCGGCGACACGCTGGCCGACGTCAGCCGCCGCATCGTGGGCGAAGTGCATGAGATGCGGGAGCAGAAACACGCTGTGGGTCTGGACGATATCATGAACAAATTTGCCAAGCTGCCCCGGCTGCTGCTGATGTTCATCGTGCGTGTGGTGCGCTGGCTGGACTACTGGGGCAAAGTACCCAAGCTCTTTACGGAGGGCGACACCAACTACACCACGGTGCTCATCTCCAACCTGGGCAGCATTAAGTGCCCCGCCGTCTACCATCACCTGAACAACTACGGCACCAACTCCGTTATGATCACCATCGGCGCCATGCACAAGTCCCCTGCCGTCATGCCGGACGGCTCCATTGAGGTGCGGGACATTGTGGATATCGGCGCCACGCTGGATGAGCGCATCGGCGACGGCTTTTACTTCGCCCGCTCCCTGAAGCTCATCCAACACATCTGCGCCCATCCCGAATTGCTGGATCGGCCGCTGGAGGAGGACAGCTGCTATGACTACAAATAAAGCAGAAAAGCTCAAGCGCCCCTACAATGTAAAATATCAGACCCGCTCCATCACCTGGCCGGTGCCTGCCAACGTGAAAACGCCGTGGTTCAAAACAGCGGGTGACATTCCCACTACGCTGGAGTATTTCGACGGTTCCATGGTCGACGCAATGGAGGCCACGGCCAAGTGCCTGCCCGACACGACGGCCTATAACTTCTATGGCAATAAAGTGAGCTTTCAGGATTTCATCGCTCAGGTGCACGCCGCCGCCAAGGCACTGTGCGCCCAGGGCGTGTGCCCCGGCGACCGGGTGACCATCTGTATGCCCAATACGCCCCAGGCCATTATCCTGTTTTACGCCGTCAACCGCATGGGTGCAGTGGCCAACATGATCCACCCCCTGTCCGGTGAAGAGGAGATCGTCCACTACATCAACGACTCCCACAGCGTGCTCTGCCTGACGCTCAGGCAGTTCTACCCGAAGTTCGCCCGCATCCGGGATCGGCTCACCCTCAAGACCCTGCTGATCTGCGATGTGACCGACGGTCTGGCCGGTGTGAAGAAGCTGCTCTATCCGCTGACCGTCAAGCAGAAGGTCAGTCTGCCCAAGAATGCCGACATTCTGCTCTGGAGGGACTTCATTTCTGCCGGCAAGCGCTGGAAGGGCGCTTACATCCACCACGCCGCCAGCGGCGATGTGGCCGCCATTCTCTACTCTGGCGGAACCACCGGCACCAGCAAGGGGATCCTGCTGAGCAACCTGAATTTCAACGCACTGGCACTTCAGACCGGCACCGCCGGCGACTGCCTGCACCCAGGCCACACCATGCTGTCCATCATGCCGGTGTTTCACGGCTTTGGTCTCGGTGTGTGCATTCACACGGTGCTCTACTGGGGCGGCACCGCCATTCTGATCCCCCAGTTTGACGCCAAGAGCTACTGCAAGCTGCTGGGTCAGTACAAGCCCAACTATATCGCCGGCGTGCCCACCCTGTTCGAGGCGCTTCTGCGCATGGAGGACGCCCAGAAGCTGGACATGAGCCAGCTGGAGGGCATCTTCTCCGGCGGCGACAGCCTGACCCCGGAGCTCAAGAACAAGGTGGATCTCTTCCTGCGGGAGCACGGCTCCAAGGAGCAGGTGCGTGAGGGCTACGGCACCACCGAGTGCGTCACCGCCAGCTGCCTGACCCCCCGATTCTTCTTCAAATCCGGCTCCATTGGCATTCCCTTCCCCGACACCTATTATAAAATCGTCATCCCCTCCACCCACGACGAGGTGCCTTACGGCACCGTGGGGGAGATCTGCCTGTCCGGCCCCACGGTCATGCTGGGCTATATGGACAATCCCCGTGAGACCGCCCAGACCCTCCAGCAGCACGAGGACGGCCAGATCTGGCTCCACACCGGCGATCTGGGCGTCATGGACGAGGAGGGCTTCATCTACTTCAAACAGCGGCTGAAGCGGATGATTGTCACCAGCGGCTATAATGTCTACCCTTCTCAGATTGAGAACGTGCTGGATGCCCATCCGGACGTGCTGATGAGCACCGTCATCGGCGTGAAGGATGACTACAAGATGCAGCGGGTCAAGGCCTTCATTGTGCCCAAACCCGGCGTTCAGCCCAGTGAGGAGCTGAAGCGCTCCATTCTGGACTACTGCTCCAGGCGGGTCGCCAAATACGCCATCCCCCGAGAGATCGAATTCCGCTCTGAGCTGCCCCATACGCTGGTGGGCAAGGTGGCCTACACCGTGCTGGAGCGGGAGGAGTCGGACAAGGCTGCAAAAACCAAAACACCCGCCGGAGTCTCCTGAACTCCCGTAAATAAGTACTCCCCGCTGTGCTTGATACAGCGGGGAGCGTCGTTTTTATACGGTTTCAATCTTGATCATATTGGTATTGCCGGTGCGGCCATTCACCATACCGCCGGTAATGACGATCTTATCGCCGCTCTTCAGGCGGAACGTCTCAGTGGTGACGTGCTTGGCGGTATAGAACAGCACGTCGGCGGAGTCGTACACCTCGCACAGCGCCGGGGTGACACCCCAGGACAGAGCCAGCTTGCGCCACGTCTTTTCCGAGGTAGTCAGGCCCAGAATATCCACCGGCGGGCGGAACCGGGACACCATTCGGGCCGTCATGCCGGACAGAGAGCAGGCCGTAATGGCGCTGGCTCCGATATCGATGGCCATGCCGCAGGTGGCGTGGGAGATGGCATCCACCGTATTTTTGATCTTGAACTCCGCACTGACAAAGCGCTTGCGATAATTGATGCTCTCTTCCGTTTTTTCCGCGATGCGGGCCATGGTCTGCACCGTCAGCACCGGGTATTTGCCCGCCGCAGTCTCGCCGGAAAGCATGATGGCGCTGGTACCGTCATAGACGGCGTTGGCCACGTCGGAGATCTCCGCCCGGGTGGGTCTGGGGTTGTGGATCATGGACTCCAGCATTTCCGTGGCTGTGATGACCCGCTTGCCCAGCAGGCGGCACTTGGTGATGAGGTGCTTCTGAATGGCGGGCAGCTCCTCAAACGGGATCTCCACACCCATGTCGCCCCGGCCAATCATGATGCCGCTGCACTCCTGACAGATCTCCTCAATGTTGTCGATGCCGGACTGATTCTCGATCTTGGCAATGAGCTCAATATCCGTGGCCCCGTTTGCCTCCAGAAATGCCCGCATATCCAGCAGATCCTGACGGCAGGAGACAAAGGAACAGGCGATGAAGTCCACATCCTGCTGAATGCCAAACAGCAGATCCGCCTTGTCCTGCTCACTGAGGAAGGTCTGCTTGAGCACCTTGTTGGGGAAGCTCATACTCTTGCGGTCGGACATCTCGCCCCCGGCCAGCACCTTGCAGATCACGTCGGTGTCGGTAGTCTTCTGCACCTCGAAGATCAGCAGGCCGTTGTTCACCAGCACCCGATCGCCGCGCTGGAGGTCATGGGCCAGCCCGGCATAGCTGACGGAGACGTGGTGCTCGTCGCCCTCCTCCTGCCGGGTGGTAAAGGTGAAGGTATCGCCCTCCCGGACCTCGATCTTCCCGTTTTTAAAGGTGCGGATGCGGTATTCCGGACCCTTGGTGTCCAGCATAATGGCAATGGGCAGGCCCAGCTTCTCCCGCACGCGCTTGATGAGTTCGATCTTCTGACGGTGCTCCTCGTGGGTGCCGTGGGAAAAGTTCAGCCGGGCCACATTCATGCCCGCCTGACACAGGCCGGTCAGCGTCTCCTCGTCCGCACAGGCCGGGCCGATGGTGCATACGATTTTTGTTTTACGCATAATCACTCGCTCCTTTGCCGCTGTCAGCGCACTGCTTTTGCTTTCTGGCCCTATCCTATCACAGCAGACAGCGCTTTGCAATGAGCTGAAAGGCGATTCAAAAGATTTTGATTTTTAGAAAATTCATTGATAAAACAGCTTCCTTCTGCGCTTTTCCATGAAATTTATACCAACATCATCATGCTGTAACCGCAGATGATCCGGTTGACCCGGTTCAACAGCGCGGCACCAAAATCTGTCTTTGCCTCGTTATAGCTGAGCCACTGCGCTCCATCAGCACACCGCTTTTGGCATAATCATCGGCACGGAACACCCGGCCGCAGGCACGGCACACATAGGCAAACGACATTTTACTTCTCCCCCTTTCAAAGATACATGACCGGCATCAGGAAAACAAAGCCCACCAGAAAAGCAAAACTCAACAGCAGGCACACCAGTATGCTGATCCACGCTTCGGCGTGCAGAGGATGCTTTTTCAAGATGAATTGGGCACACACGCTTAGGAGCGCGTTTCCCCCCAGGCCCATTCCGACAAAGACAGCTATGATAGCCAAAACATCCTGCAAGCGTGCCAGTTCAAGTGGAAAAATAGCAAAATACAGCCGGATCAGCATTGCGCCCAGAAGCACCAGCCAATAGATCATCAGCGGCCGCCGCTTGGCTCCCCTTTCCGGCAACGCCAATCCACCAGTACCGGCACTGCGCCCCACAAAGGCCAGCGCCTCGTTGGCATCGTCCATCGCATCCCGAAGGAAATCGACAAAGCAGCCGCCCCGCTGTTCCTCCCGCTCAATCTCCCGCAGACAGGCCGCAGCATCAAATTCACACATTGTAATCCGCTCTGCCTTTAATTTTTCACAGATCATGACAGCCCCATTCAGTGTTTCGATCTGCTGATGAAGCTGGCACAGATTTTCTTCCACCGCATCTGGAAAATCCCGCGCACCTGCCATCAGGTCAGATATCGGTGCCAATGAAAAACCCAGTCTGCGCAGCGCGAGGATGGTCTCCAGCCGCTCCACATCCGCCTCGCTGTACTCCCGGTAGCGATTGGCTCTGCGCTGCGGCGTGACCAGGCCCTCTTTCTCGTAGTAGAAAATGAGCGAGCGCGGGACACCCAGCATCTGCTCCAGCTCGTTGATCTTCACGTTCTCCGCCTCATTTCCATAACAATTCTGCTTGTTCTGGTTCCAATATAAACTATAAACCTGCTTCAGAGTCAACAATTTCTTTCAAATTCTTTCAAAAAAAGCAAAACAGCCGCCCGGCTGGGCGGCTGTTTCATGGTTCACTTCTTCGGAATGATGGCATAGGTGCCGATGGCGGTGCAGGCGACCTTGCCGGTGGCGGGGACGATGGCCTCGCAGTAGGCGGTGGCGTTGCGCTTGCCCAGAGAGGTCACCCGGGCCTTGATGAACACATAGTCCTCCATGGGCACAGGGCGGAGGTAGTTGGCCGTCATGGAGATGGTGGGCGGAATAGTCTGCCGGGAGAAGCAGTACACTGCCATGCTCATAACCAGATCCATCATGGTGTTGATCATGCCGCCGTGGAGCGTGCCCAGACCGTTCACCTGCCAGTCCTGAAGCGGAAATTTCAGCGTCAGCTCCTGCCGCGCATCGTCGCAGCTCTCCAGTTCCGCCTTGAGCCGTCCGTTCAGCGTGGACGCCATTTTTCCATTGATAAATGCCAGCTCCTCCCGGAGCCAATCCTCGGTCTTAACCTGATCCATGTGTGACCCTCGCTTTCTGAAAATAACTGGATTCATTTTACCATCCATCGGGCGAAAAAGCAACGCTTTTGCGCTTTACAGGGGCAGAAAAACCAACTATAATAACACTATAACCAAACCACTCTATTGAGATAGGAAGCGAACCAATATGGATCTTCTCATTACCGGCACCGGCAGCATCGGCATCGCCATGGCCGCCATGCTCCGCAGCGCGGGGGCAAACGTCTCCCTCCTCGCCCGGGGGAGCACCAGGGACGCCATTCTGGCGGACGGTGTCCACAAGACCGGCCTGTTCGGCGATCTGGACTTTGCCGCCGATGACTTTACCGTCTCTGACGATTACGGTGCCTTTCCCGCCGCCAGTTTTGACTACATCCTCATCTGCGCCAAGACCATGGCCAACGCCGCCATTGCGGAGGGTCTGGCCCAGCACCGGGACATTCTGAAACCCACCGGAAAACTGGTCATTATTCAGAACGGCTGGGGCAATGACCGGGAATACCGGAAGTATTTCGACAAGGAGCAGGTCTGCTCCGCCCGCATCATCACCGGCTTCCAGCGCCTGAACCCCAACACCAGCAAAGTGACGGTGTACACCGATCCGATGCTGCTGGGCAATCTTTACGGCCTGGACACCGCGCCCCTCCAGCCGCTGGCCGAGGCCATCACCCGGGGCGGCCTGCCCTGTGAGTGCACCGACGATGTGGGCAAGGCCCTCTGGGCAAAGATGATCTACAACTGCACGCTGAATCCGCTGGGGGCCATTGTGGGGGTCCACTACGGCGCTCTGAGCGAAAACGAACACTCTCTGGCCATCATGAATGACACCATGGACGAACTCTTTGCCGTGATGCACGCAGCGGGCTACTCCACCTACTGGCCGGACGCGGACAGCTACCGCAAAGACTTCTATGCCAAACTCCTGCCGGATACCTATAACCATAATTCTTCCACCTTGCAGGACATCCGCGCCAAACGCCCCACAGAGATCGAGACGCTGACCGGCACCATCCTTCAGCTGGCAAAAGAGCACGGCGTTCCCGTCCCCGTGAACACCATGCTCTACCGCCTCATCAAAACGCTGGAGGCAAACTACTAAAGGATGCGGAACTCCGCTTCGCTCTGCTGACAGCAGAGGGTCAGAAAGCCGCCGTCGATGGGGTGCTCGTGAAAATACCAGGCGATCCCGTCCCGGAAGAGCACATCGTCCAGAACGGAGAAGCTGTCCAGCGGGAGCGTCAGCCCCTTGCCCTGCGCCTTGGTAAAGCTCTCCTTGCGCGTCCACAGCCGGAAAAACTCTTCCGCCGGCCGTTTTGAGAGCCACTCCTGCTCCACCGGCGTGAAGAACCGCTTTGCCACCTGCTGGCGGAGCGGACGCACCAACTCCACATCCACGCCCACCGCCGTCTCCGACAGGGCGCACGCGCCCCATCCGCCGGAGTGGGAGAGGTTGAACTGGACGCCGGGATAGTCCTTTAAATAGGGCTTACCCAGCACCGTTCTAGTCTGCTCGGCGTCCGCGGGGATGCCATTGGCCGCAAACAGTGCTCGCTCTGCTCGGTATGCGGCGGCTTTTCCGTCCTTTTCCCCGCCCAGAAGTGCATATACCTGTGTTCTCATGCGATCACCTCGTCATTCAAAACTTTATCATTGCGCCGGAGGACTGTCAATGAGAGGAGGCGCACCATGGCCATTCCGTCCCTGCTGGAACTGCTGTTTCCGCCCAAGTGCATCATCTGCCAGAAGATCCTGACCGGCCGGGAGACGATCTGCCCGGAGTGCGCCCGCTCACTGCCTGTCGCCACCGGCGCCCAGGTCAAGCACAAGGTGGAATTCACCGAAGGGTGCTATGCGCCCTTCTTCTATGAAGAACCGCTTCGCTCCGCCTTTCTGCGCTATAAATTCAGCGGCAGGGAGCACTATGCCACCAGTTTCGGCAAGTGGATGGCGGACTGCCTGACCGGGCAGGAGCAGACGGAGTTTGATTTTGTTACCTTTGCGCCCCTCAGCCAGCTGCGCCGCTGGCGGCGCGGTTACGATCAGGCCGAATTATTGGCCAACGAGATAGCGGCACAGTTAAACCTGCCGCTGCTCCCCACGCTCACAAAGGCCTACCGCAGACCGCTCTCTCGACTGGAGGGTGAGCGCTCTATCCGATCCGCCCGGATCATGGGCGCTTACTCTCTGCGCAAGGGCGCGGATGTGCGCGAAAAGCGCATTCTGCTGGTGGACGCCATCACCACCTCCGGCGCCACGCTCAGCGCGTGCGCACAGGTCTTAAAATGCGCCGGTGCGTCGGAGATCACCTGCGTAACGCTGGCTCAAAAGCGTTCAAAATAGCAAGAGCGTGTCAAACTGTTTGACACGCCCAAGGACAGGATCTGACG
>USIZ01000020.1 GCA_900554855.1 uncultured Eubacteriales bacterium
CCCGCTTCTTGTTTAAAGGTTCATCGCATGGGTCAGATCGTCTACGCATCCTGCCACCAGTTTCATGGCGTGCTGGACCTTTTTCTTCACAGGGTGGCGTTTTTTCGGTGTGCAGGCCACGCCGATGGCGGTGCCTACTGCGATGCCGATGCTCATGCCCCGCATGAATTGAGCGGTATTCATTGCAGTTCCTCCTTTATCTGATACTGGATCTAGCTTGCCCATTTTGTCGGAAAACATCGGACCGAGATTGCTTTTTTAATTGCTATTGCCACCTCTTTGCTTTATAATATAAATGTATTATTCTGTGTGAAACGAGGTGTAGGATTGCATTCATGAAATTGCTTATTCAACATGGTAATTTGATCGACCCGGTGCTCAACGAAGAACGGGTTATGGATATCCTGATCGAAAACGGCCAGATCGCTGCGATCAGTGCTCATTTGGAAGATCCGGAGGCGCAGGTGCTGGATGTCTCCGGTATGGCTGTCTCCGCGGGACTTATTGATATGCACGTCCACTTCCGTGATCCCGGCTTTACGGAGAAGGAGGACATCATTACAGGCTCCCGGGCCGCCGCTCATGGCGGCTTTACCACCGTGACGTGCATGCCAAATACGCGCCCCACGGTGGATTCCCCTGAGATGGTGCAATACGTCTATGACCGGGCCAAAGAGGGAAGCGGCGTCCATGTTTTGCCTATTGCCGCCGTCTCTATGGGGGAAAAAGGTGCGGTGTTGACCGATGCCAAGGCGTTGAAGCAGGCGGGAGCCGTTGCTCTGTCTGATGATGGCGTACCGGTGCAGAGCGCCAACCTGATGCGGGACGCGCTGATTTGCGCCAGCCGCCAGCAGTTGGCTGTGCTGACCCATTGCGAAGATGCGGACATGGTGAAGAACTATGCCGTCAATGAGGGGCGCATCTCACGTCAGCTGGGTATTCCCGGCCGTCCTGCCATTGCGGAAGAGATCATGGTCATGCGGGACGCCATGCTGGCCGAGGAGACCCAGACGGCGGTGCATATCTGCCATATCTCCACTGGCCGTGCCGTGGACATCGTACGCAAGTACAAGAAGAAGGGCGTTAAGATCACCTGCGAAACCTGCCCCCAGTATTTTACGCTCAATCAGCGCGAGATCCTGGAGCAGGGGGCTATGGCCCGGGTCAATCCGCCTCTGCGTACCAGCCGCGATGTGGCGGCGGTGCTGGCCGGCGTAAAGGACGGTACCATTGACTGCATTGTCACCGATCATGCCCCCCATACTGCCGAGGAAAAGGCCAGGGAGCTTGAAAAAGCGCCCAGCGGTATGGTTGGGCTTGAGACCTCTCTGGGCATTACTCTGACCCAGCTCTATCACACCGGCGAGATGACCCTGCCGGAGATCATTGCCAAGATGACCGTCAATCCTGCCCGTATCCTGAATCTGGACTGTGGGCGCTTGAGCGCAGGCAGCGCGGCGGATCTGACCATTTTTGATCCCAATGAGGAGTGGGTCGTGGATGCGGAAAAATTTGCCTCTAAGGGAAGAAACACCCCCTTTAACGGCAGAACACTGAAAGGGAAAGTAAAATACACCATTGTGGGCGGTAAGATCATTTATCAGGACGGAGGAGAAAACTGATGTCTTTTGACGTGTTGCAGAAAAAGATCATTGAAAAGCAGAATCCCACCATTGCGGGCCTGGACGCCCGGGTGGAGTATGTGCCGGAGTATATCCTGGCCAAATACACCGCCCAGTACGGCGAGAGCCTTCAGGCCGGTGTGGAGGCCATTTATGAGTTCAACCGCGGCCTAATTGACGCTCTGTGCGATGTTGTGCCTGCGGTGAAACCTCAGTCTGCCTACTACGAGAATCTGGGCTGGCGGGGCATGGAGATGCTGGAAAAGACCATCCAATATGCCAGAAGCAAGGGGCTCTATGTGGTGGCCGACATCAAGCGCGGCGATATCGGCGCAACCGCCACTGCGTACAGCGAGGGCTGGCTGGGCAAGACTGTCGTCGGCCAGAGCAGCTTCAGCACCTTTGATGCCGACTGCGTCACGCTGAACGGCTACATGGGATCCGACGCCATTACCCCCTTCCTGAAGGACTGCGAAAAATACGACAAGTGCGTATTTGCATTGGTGCGCACCTCTAACAAGTCCGCCGTTGATCTGCAGGATCAGATGTGCGGCGAAAAGCATATCTATGAAGTCATGGGTGAGCTGACCGAGCAGTGGGCCGGCGATTTTGTGGGCGAGTACGGCTACAACCGCGTGGGCGCAGTCACCGGTGCCACCTATCCCGAGCAGATCAAAACGCTGCGCGCCCAACTGCCCCATACGTTCTTCCTTGTGCCCGGCTACGGTGCCCAGGGCGGCACTGCCGAGGATGTGCAGTACGCCTTTGACGCCAACGGCCGTGGTGCCATTGTGAACTCCTCCCGCGGCATTATGTGCGCCTGGAAAAAGACCGGCCATAACGGCGAGGACTATCAGCAGGCGGCCCGGGATGCGGCCATTGCCATGCGGGAGGACATCTGCCGCTTCATTACCATTCAGTAAAGGGGGAGGGCCGCTGTGGCTATCCAGAAACTTTGTAAGATCAGTTCCATTGAGAAGTTGAACACCGACGCCGTATCCATCTGGCTGGAGGCCGGTGAGTTGGCGCAGGCCGCACAGGTGGGACAATTCGTCAATATCAAGTGCGGCGAGGGGCTTCTGCTCCGCCGCCCCATCTCCATCTGCCGTGCCGAGGACACCCGGCTGAACGTCGTATTTGAGGTGCGCGGCGAGGGCACCGCATGGCTTGCTCAGCGCACCGTCGGCGAAGAGCTGGACGTGCTCGGTCCGCTGGGTCACGGCTTCGCCTATCCAAATGGAAAGGTGCTGGTCGTTGGCGGCGGCATCGGTGTGCCGCCTATGCTGAACACCGCCCGGAAGGCTCCAAAGGGCGCCATTGCCTGCCTTGGCTTCCGGGGCGCGGACAAGGCTATGCTGCTGGACGAGTTCAACGCCTGCTGTGAGCAGGTCTATCTGGCCAGCGACGACGGCACGCTGGGTGTCCACGGTTTTGTGGCCAGCGTGGTGGATACGGCGCTGTCTGAGCATCCTGAGATTCAGGCTGTGCTGGCCTGCGGCCCCAAGATCATGCTGAAGACGGTCTATGCCGCCGCGCAGAAGCACAATGTGTCCTGTCAGGTCAGTATGGAGGAGCGCATGGGCTGCGGCATTGGCGCCTGCCTGGTGTGTGCCTGTGAGAACAGCAAGGGCGAGTACAAGCACGTCTGCAAGGACGGCCCTGTTTTTAACGCCGAGGAGGTGAAGTGGGATGACTAATAAAGTGGATATGTCCGTTACGCTGGCCGGCATGACGATGAAAAACCCGGTGGTCGTGGCCTCTGGCACGTTCGGCTTTGGTCGGGAGTACGGCCAGTTTTATCCCATCGACGAGTTGGGCGGCATCTGCGTCAAGGGTTTGACCCTGCATCGTCGGGAGGGCAATCCTCCTCCCAGAATTGCAGAGACACCTATGGGCATCCTGAACTCCGTCGGCCTTCAAAATCCCGGCGTAGATGGATTTATTGCCTGCGAACTGCCTGAGCTCAAAAAGCATGATGTGCGTGTTATCGCCAATATTTCCGGAAATACCCCGGAGGAGTATGGCATCATGTGCGCCAAGCTGAGCGCGGCGGGAGTCGATATGATCGAGGTCAACATCTCCTGTCCCAACGTCAAGGCCGGTGGATTGCAGTATGGCGTGGTGCCTGCGATGGCGGCGGAGGTCACCGCTGAAGCGAAAAAGCATTCTACCGTGCCCGTCATGGTTAAGCTGAGTCCCAATGTGACCGATATCACTGAGATCGCCCGGGCGGTCGAGGATGCAGGCGCGGATGCGGTCAGCCTCATCAATACACTGCGGGGAATGCGCATCGACGTCAAGACCCATCGTCCGATTCTGCACATGAACACCGGCGGCCTGTCCGGCCCTGCCGTTCTGCCCGTGGCGGTGCGAATGGTTTGGGAAGTCTCCAATGCGGTCAAGATCCCTGTGCTGGGTATGGGCGGCGTAGCCAAGGGCGAGGATGCGGCTCAGCTGATGCTGGCCGGTGCCACGGCTGTGGCAGTGGGCACCGCCTGCTTTGCCGACCCCTATGCCCCCGTCAAGGTGCGGGATGGTCTGGCCGAGATTGCCGCCCAGCAGGGCTTTGCAAAGGTGTCTGAGCTGACCGGCAAGGTCATTCCGTGGTAATCAAATTCAAAGAGAGAATGAAGCTTTCATGACAACAGTGTACCTGGTTCGCCACGCGGAAGCGGAGGGGAATCTGTTCAAACGCATCCATGGCCAGTATGACAGTCCGGTGACGGCGCTGGGACGCAGGCAGATCGAGTGCCTGGAAAAGCGTTTTGCGTCCGTTCCTGTGGATGCAGTCTATGCCAGTGATTTAAAGCGCACCTGCCAGACGGCGGCAGCCATTTATGCGCCCAAGCAGCTGGAATTACACAAAGAGCCGAATCTGCGGGAGATTTATCTCGGTGCGTGGGAGGATAAGCCCTTCGGCGAGGTCATGCGCACCGACCTTGAGGATATGCTTCGCTTCAGCACCGGCGAGCCGGATTGGCGCGCTCCCGGCGGGGAGTCCCTGCGGGAAGTGGGCGACCGGGCTGAGCAGGCGATCCGCCGCATCATCCGGGAGAATCCCGGCCGTACTGTGGCGGTGGTCAGCCATGGCACAGCGCTTCGGCAGGTGCTCAGTCGCCTGCTTCACCGGCCCGTCGAGCCGGATCAGTATTTGCCGGAGGGGTATAATACCGCTGTCTCCTGTCTAGAGGCCGAGGGGGATGACATCACCGTCAAGTGGTATAATGACGCGTCCCACCTGACGCCGGACATCTTAAATGAAGCGGTCAAGCCCAATCAGGGGCGGGACAACATGGCGGATGAGGGAGCGCGATTTCCCCATCTGCTGTGGTTCCGGCCCTGGGATCCGAAGCGGGAGGCGGAGCGCTACCTCGCTTACCGGGCAGAGGGCTGGTTGAGCAGCCACGGCACCATGGAGCACTTTGACGGCCCGGCTTTCCTGGCCGCCGCCCAAGCCCACAGTGCCTATGATTCTAATGCAGTCCAGGTCGTCTATTCTGATGACCAGCCTGCGGGAATTCTTGAACTGGACTACGCCAAGGGAACAGACGAAGGCGTGGGCGCCATTGCCTTCTACTATATGGATGAAGCTCACCGCAAGTGCGGTCTCGGTGTCCAGCTGCTGGGCCAGGCGGTGTCTGTTTACCGGGCCATGGGGCGCACAAAGCTGCGCCTGCGCTGTGCACCGGAGAATGAGACGGCGTACCGTTTCTATTGCCGGCAGGACTTTAAAAAAGTCGGTATGGCAGAAGATTCTGTCGTGCCGCTCTACTTGATGGATCGACCGATTTTATAAAAACGAGGGGGCTGTATGCTTTGCATACAGCCCCTGTTTTATGCCTTGTCATCGTCTTCGTCCCAGACTGGCGGCAGCGATGTGGAGGAGAGCTCCAGATAGGAGTCCCGCTCCTCCTCGGTCTCCGGCTGCACCGGAATTAGCCCTGTGCACTCCATTTCGGATGCCACATTTGAAATGTGCGGCATATAGTCGATGGGTAGCTTCTTGCAGGACTGTTTTCCCGACCTTTTCGCGTTCCGTCTCATGCTTACAGTTCTTCGGCGCAGTGTTTGGCAAAGGCGCGCAGTTCCTTCACGGTGTGCAGTTTTTCGCGCTGATCCATGGCCTTGGTTTGGATGCGCTCGGGCAGTTGGTTGAAGAACGCCTCTGCCTGTGTGCTCGACTGAAGCAGTTCACTGAGATTTTTGTAGGATTGATTCATTTTTATCACCTCTCGCTCAGTTTGGCCCAACAGTCAAAAAATATCCGCGCCTGGGAACTTTTTCTTTTCCAGACACGTCTAAGAAACAGAAAGAAATTAAAAACAAGGAGGGCTTTCTATGAAACGGCGATGGTTTGCGGTGGTGCTGAGCACACTTCTGGCGGCAGGTTTGCTGACCGGGTGCGGCAGTAACAGCTTGAGTGCGAGTAAGGATGCGGCGGGAGCAGCCGCCGGTGAGGGCGCTTATTATGAGGAGACTTACGAGACAGTGGATGCATCGAACAGTGTATCTCAGTCGGGTTCTGCCTTGAATGTGCGCAATGGAGATGCGAAGCTCATCTACACGGGCGACATGAGCTTACAGACGACCGATCTTGCGGCGGCGATGCAGAGCATAGAGCAACTGACGGCAGAGTGCGGCGGATATCTGGAGCGCAGCGAACGCTACACAGCCGAGGCATATTATACCGTCCGAGTGCCGCAGGACTCGTTCGATGCGTTTATGAGCGCCGCCGGGGCGCAGGCCGGATGCCGCGTGATCTACCAGAGTACCTCCACGGATGATGTAAGTGAGGCATATGCTGATTTGGAGAACCGTCTGGAGACACTGAATATTAAGCTGGAGCGGCTTCAGAGTTTGCTGACACAGGCGGAGAGCATGGAGGATATCATTACCATTGAAAATTCTATTTCGGAGACGGAATCTGAAATAGAACGGCTCACCGGCCAAAAGAATCACTATGATAGTCTGATTGACTTTTCAACGGTGACAGTCTCTGTTACGGAGGTCTCTGCGCTGAGTGAGGGCGAGAATGCCAGCTTTGGCCAGCGGCTGAGTGCCGGCTTCCTGAGTGGGTTGAGTGCGTTTGGAGCGGGATGTGCCGATGCGCTGGTCTGGTGCGTCAGCCATGTGCTCACAATTGCGCTGCTCGCCGCTGTTGTTGTGGTGGGATTCATCCTGGTACACCGCAAAAGAAAGCGTCGTATGGAGAAGCACAACCCAACTGATGCACGATCATAAGAAAATGGCCTGTTCCAACGGAACAGGCCATTGCTTATTGATGCGTATCCTTATCAATTATCTTCTGCCGCGATAATTACTGCTATGCTTTCCGCTCCGGCGTCCGCCGTAGCGGCTGCGGCGCATTGCGCGCACACGGAAAAAGATCACAAGGAACAGGATGAGCGCGATGGCAAGGGTGGCGCCCAGAATAAACTGCCAACTGTGCACCACGTTGATGAGCGTTTGCTTGGCGGCCAGCAGGGCGGATCGCTCCACGCTGTTTACCGCAACCAGATCCACAGTGCCATAGGGTTTGCCATCCAGCAGGACGGTCAGTGTGCCCAACTTATCTCCGGCGTGGACCGGAGCTTCCACGGAATCCGGCAGGTCGGTGGACCACTGAAAATCGTCGCTGGTGACATCATTGGGCAGCTGGGCCTCCAATGTGCCGTCAACGACCACGGAGACATAGTCACTGTCGGAGGACAGCGTGACAGGTACCTCGGCCACCGGGCTGGTGGCATCCAGAATAGTATGGACAGAGAAGTTTTCAAAGCCCCATTTCAGCAGAGAGGAGCTTTCGGAAAATTGCAGACGCTGAATATTGCCCTGCGCATCCTTCGGGTTTTCGCAGCCCAGTACGACGGCGATCAGCCGCTGGCCGTCCTTTTCTGCGGCGGAGAGCAGGCAGTAACCGGCAGAATCTGTGGAGCCGGTCTTTATGCCGATGCAATTCTCATAATAGTAGCCCGCATATTTCTTGTTGGACAGCAGGCCGTTGGTGTTGAAGAAGTGACGTCGATTTCCGTTCATATTGGTGGGTTCCACATAGTATTCCGGCGTTTTGACGATGGTGCGGAAGGTTTCGTTCTGCATGGCGTATTTGCCGATAAGGTAGAGGTCATAGGCGGTGGTGTAGTGATCGTTGTCCGGCATGCCGTCAGGATTGACAAAATGAGTGCCGGTGCAGCCCAACTGGGCAGCCTTTGCGTTCATCATGGCTACGAAGTTGTCGATGCTGCCCGCCACAGCGACGGCCAGAATATTAGCGGCCTCGTTGGCGGAGGCGACCATCAGGCAGTAGAGCAGATCCTTGACGCTCATCTGCTCGCCCACCTGAATGTTCTGATTGCTGCTGCTGGTGTCTAGTCCCTGCCATGCGGTGGGGCCTGCGGTGATTATTTCATCCAGAGACAGCTTGCCTTCGCTGACTGCGTCCAGCGTCAGTGCAGCGGTCATCACCTTTGTGATGCTGGCGGGGTACATTTTCTCGTGGGCGTTCAGATCATACATGACGTAATCCGTGTCCATATCCACCAGAATGGCGGCCTTGGCCTGCACGGTCTTGGAGCTGACGATTTCAGAATCAAAGGCTCCGGCGGAGCTGACGCAGAGAGAGAAGAGAATGCTGACGGTCAGGATGAGAGATAGAAAACGAATTTTTTTCATAGGAAACTCCTGTCGCATGTGTTATAATAAATTGAAAAGATTTGTATACACGATTATAGCAGATTTATGTTTACCGTGCAACGGGAAAGAAGGGGCGTCGACAGTGAAAATTCGGTGGTATGAGGTGCTGATCCTTGTGCTTGCATTGTTATGTGCGTTGACGCTTCTCTTTACTTATTTTTCCACGGTTTGGACAACACCGTCCGTTACGGTCGAGCGGATAAGCATACAGAGCAGCGCAGACACGAGCGGGGAAGAGCAGGAGATACAACCCGGCAGGCAGAGCGCATCCGGATGATATGCGAGAAATGGAGATTATATGAGGATTTTAGTTGTCGATGATGAAAAGGTGATCGTAAAAGGCATCTGCTTCAATCTGCGCAGTGACGGCTATGAGGTGGACGCCGGGTATGACGGCGCGCAGGCGGTGGAGATGGCCAGAGCCAACCACTATGATTTGCTGATCCTGGATCTGATGATGCCCAAGATCGACGGATTGCAAGCATGCATGAAGATTCGTGAATTCTCCAATGTTCCGATCATTATGCTGACAGCCCGCAGTGAGGATGCGGATAAGATCATTGGTCTGGAGTCCGGTGCGGATGATTATATGACCAAACCGTTCAATATTCTGGAGCTGAAAGCCCGGGTGCGGGCGCTGCTGCGCCGGGCCGGCATGAGTTCCAATCAGCAGGAGAAGGCGGAGTCATCTGAACAATTGACTGCGGGACATATTATGCTGGATCTGGCTCAGCGAGTTGCCATTAAAAGCGGCGCAGCGGTGGATCTGACCGTGAAGGAGTTCGATCTGCTGGAACTGCTGATGCGCAACCCGGGGCGGGTGTACAGCCGGGAAAATCTGCTGGATCTGGTCTGGGGATATGAGTATCAGGGGGATTATCGCACGGTAGACGTGCACATCCGGCGGCTGAGAGAAAAATTGGAGTTGGATCCGGCCAACCCAAAGCTGATCCTGACCAAATGGGGCGTGGGGTACTACCTGCGTCAGGAATGAACTGATTTCAACCAAAAGGAGAGAGAAACGGCGTGCAGGAGCAGCAGAAGATCACAAAAATACCGTTCTGGCGCAGCCTTCGGCTGAAATTTGCCCTTTCCTATGTGGCCTTGATCGTCGCGGTGCTGGGACTCTTGAACAGCTATCCTATTTTTGTGTCGCAGGATATGGTGTTCAAGGCAAAATTGACCTCCCTGCAGAACCAGGCCGCAGTGATCGCTTCTACCGTGGCGTCTATGGAGGAACTCACCCGGGAGGGCGTGACGCAGGTCATGGAGGTGCTGGACGAGAGCAGCATGAACCGTGTTCTGATCACCGATCAGAACGGGTTGATTCTTTATGACTCCGATTCCGGCCAAGCGGGGGGTTCAGATGAGCACCGCTATGCGATGATGCAGGAGCTGGTTTTGGCACTGGAGGGCAGTGACGTATTCCAGAGCACCTACAGCGCCGGGGCGTTCCGCAGCAGCGGCGCCGTACCGATCCAGTACCGCAATGCGACCATTGGCGGCGTATATTTATATGAATACGACAGCGAGCAGGGTGCGATTATCACCGGTCTTCAGCAGAACCTGATGCGCATATCTCTGCTTCTGCTGGCGATGGCATTGCTCATCAGCGTGTTCCTCTCCCGCACCATGACGCGCCCCATCAGTCGGCTGACAGCGGGCATCAGTGAGCTGAGACAGGGCGAGTACTCCACCCGAGTGGAAGTGTCCGGCCGGGATGAGCTGGCTATGCTGGCCACGGCATTCAACGACATGACGGAACGGCTGGAGAAAACAGATGCGATGCGCCGCCGTTTTGTCTCTGACGCCTCGCACGAGTTGAAGACGCCGCTGGCCTCCATCAAGCTGCTGACTGACTCTATTGCCCAGAATACCGACATGGACGCGGAGACCATCCGCGATTTTGTACAGGACATCGGGACTGAGGCGGACCGGCTGGTGCGCATTACGGAGAAACTGCTGGCATTGACCCGTATGGACAATGCGTCCCACAAGCAAGCAAGCCGAAGTAGCGTTGATCTGACCGATGTGATCTCTGACGCACTGCATATGCTGACGCCACTGGCGGATCAGCGTAATATCAGTATTCACCTGATCCTTGCAGAGAACTGCGTGGTGATGGCTTCAGCGGATGAAATGTACCAGGTGATCTTCAATCTGGTGGAGAACGCCATCAAATATAATGTGGATGACGGTAAGATCTGGCTCCGGGTGCGCCGCTCCGCCGACAGCGTATTCCTGATTGTGGAGGATACTGGCATCGGTATTCCGCAAGAGGATCGCACCCGTATTTTTGAACGCTTTTACCGGGTGGACAAAGCCCGCTCCCGGGAGGCGGGCGGCACCGGCCTTGGTCTGTCCATCGTACATGACACTGTTGTGGCCAATGGCGGCGCCATCCGGGTGGATGC
>USIZ01000021.1 GCA_900554855.1 uncultured Eubacteriales bacterium
TTTCTTCGCGGCCGGTGACGTTGCCCGCCTCGATCAGGTCGGCCATGGTGGAGGAGAACAGCTCGGAGTGGATGCCCAGATCGTTTTTCTCCTTCAGATACTCGCCCACGGCGTCGGGCAGACCACCGATGCCCAGCTGGATGCAGTCGCCGTCGTGGATCAGATCGGCCACATAGCGGCCGATCTTGTGGTCCATCTCCGAGGGCACCGAGCGGGGGATGGTAAAGATGGGCTTTTCGGAGATAAAGAAGGAGGTGACCCGCTTCAGCGGGATCTCCAGTCCGCCCCGGACCCGGCGGAAATTGGGGTTGACCTCCAGGATGACCTTGTCCGCGCAGGCAAAGGCCTCCTCTTCAAACATCTTGCAGTAGGGGATCTGGAAGGAGCCGTCCTCCATGTCCGCCACCTGCGCCACAAACACGTTGTTGGGCTTGAAGGCCACCCGCTCCGCCATGTAATTGTGCAGGTCGGAGGGGATGTAGGACGCGATGCCCAGCTCATGGCCCTCCCGCATGTTCTTGGCGTAGAAGTGGCCGACGGTCATGACGTGGCCCTTTGTGGCCGGGTCGCGCAGATATTCATATTCATTGTCCTTGCTCTTGATGACGGTCACGTCGCGGAGCCGGGGGACGATCTCGGTGAAGTGGCTCAGAAACTCTGTGGGCTCCGTGGCCACGCCGGAGACGGCGATGGTGTCCCCGCTCTCGATCAGCGCAAGGCACTCCTCCAGGGAGTGCTTCTTCATTTTATACACATCTTCGTAACGCATAGTCATTCCTCACTTTATCGCAGAATCGGCCCGTCCTGTTTGCGCAGTTCGTGCTCAGACAGGGGATCAGCCGCGGCGGGTGCGGTCAGCCGGTGCGCCATTCCCATCCGCACCGCTTCCGCCTGCCCCGCCGGGCCGGAGCGTATATTAATTTTATCATACTATTTCTAGGATAACACGTCTCAAATTTCAGTTCCAATATCCATTTTCACAGTTTTCTTATAGCCAAATAAGCATAACAGAGGTATAATAAAGCTCATACAACGACCATTCCGGGAGGCGATCAGAATGACTTCGTTACAGATCCAATACTTTCTCAAGGTGGCTGACTGCATGAGCTTTTCCCAGGCGGCGGACGAGCTCTATGTCTCCCAGCCCTCGGTGAGCCGCCAGATCCAGCAGCTGGAGCACGAGCTGGGCTGCGCCCTCTTTGACCGCTCCCGTAAGAACGCCATCAGCCTGACTCCGGCGGGCATGGTGTTCCGGGACAGCTTCCGCCGCTCGCTGCGGGGCTTTGAGGAGGCCAAAGCGACCGCCCGGGAGCTGGCCGAGAACGAGACGCTCCCCCTCCGGGTCGGCATCGGGCAGGACTGGGACCTCACGGAGTCGCTGCTGCGCTTTCAGGAGCAGGTGCGCCTGCACTATCCCCAGGCTAAGCTCTACTTTGAAAACAACACCTTTTTGCAGCTGCGCAATCAGGTGGAGTCCGGCCAGCTGGACGTGATCCTGTGCACCAAGTCCAGCCTTCAGAACTTTGACCATCTGGAGGTGGTGGAGGTGGGCGCGCTGGAGAGCCGGGCCTACGTCCGCCGGGGTCTGCTTCGCCCTGCGGATGAACCGCTGACCTTCAGCGACTTCAAGGGGCACGACCTGCTTATGCTCCCCGACGAGGAGGCCCCCCTCAGCATGGAGATCGTCCAGCTCCAGTTTCTCGCCCGCCAGATCAAGGTGAACCCCCGGCACCTGCCCAACCGCTCCACCATCTATCAGGCGGTGCTCATGGGGCAGGGCTTTACCGTGTTTGACGAGCATATGTGGTTCGGCTCCGACCCACGGCTCGCCTTTCTCCGGCTCAACGACGTCATTCCCATCTGCATCGTCTGGCACAGCCGCAACCAGAACCCCCTGATCCGCCTCTTTGCCGACACCGTCACCCGGGCGCTGCAGGAGGAGCGGCAGAGAGCTGAAGATTCCGACCCCGCGCCCGCGTTATCCTGAAGGAGAGATCACAGAATGGGAGGAACTGCCGTGTATCGAGTCTATATCGTCGAAGATGACGCCGTCATCGCCAGCCGGATCCAACGCCACATCCGCTCCTGGGGGCTGGATGCGGTGTGCGCCGAGGATTTTCAGCATATTCTGGAGGAGTTCCGCCGCGTTCAGCCCCAGGTGGTGCTGATGGACATCTCGCTCCCCTTCTTCAACGGCTATCACTGGTGTCAGGAGATCCGCCGGGAATCCAAGGTACCTGTCGTTTTTCTGTCCTCCATGTCGGACAATATGAACATCGTCATGGCCATGAACATGGGCGGCGACGACTTTATTGCCAAGCCCTTTGACCTGAACGTGCTCACTGCGAAATTGCAGGCCATTCTCCGCCGGTGCTATGACTTCTCCGTCCAGTCCCCGGCGCTGACCTATGGGGGCGTGACGCTGGATCCGTCGGAGGCCAGTCTGAGTTACGGCGGCGTGACCCTGGAGCTCAGCCGAAATGACTACCGCATCCTGCTCACCCTGATGGAGCGGGCGGGGCAGGTGGTCAGCCGCGAAAAGCTGATGGAGCGGCTGTGGGAGACGGACAGCTTTGTGGACGAAAACACCCTGACCGTCAACATCGGCCGCCTGCGCAAAAAGCTGGAGTCCATTGGCCTTAGTGGCTTTATCGTCACCCGCAAGGGCATGGGCTATGCATTGAAGGGGGCGGAATGATGGCCACATCTCAGAGCTATCACGACTACATCCTCGACCAGTTCCGCCTGGCCGAGGGGATCAGCACCCGAAAGATGATGGGCGAATATGTCCTCTATGTACAGGGGCGGGTCATGGGCGGACTCTATGACGACCGGCTCATAGTCAAGCCCACCGCCGCCGCCCGGGCGCTGCTGCCCGACGCGCCCGAGGAGCCGCCCTATCCCGGGGCCAAGCCCCTGCTCGTTGCGCAGCCGGACGATCCGGAGCTGCTGGCCGCGCTGGCGGAGCGGATGACGCCAGAATTAGAGGTACCTCGCAAAAAGAAGGTGGGCAGATGAAGCTGTTCTTCCGCTACCTCCGGGACCGGTACGCCGCCCTGCTGGTCGTGGCGCTGTGCCTTGGCATCTGCGCCGTGGTGTTTGCTCTGCTCCGGCTGCCCGTCTCTGCGGTGGGCTATGCCGCTCTGCTGTGCGGCGCCGTGGCGGCGGTCTGGTTGACCGTGGGCTTTCTCCGCTATCTGGCCCGCCACCGCCAACTCGTCAAGCTGCAATGCGAGATCGCGCTGACGCTGGAGCACCTGCCGGAGCCAGGGACGCTGACAGATGCGGACTATCAGGCCCTTCTGCGCACGCTGGACGGCGAGCGCAGGGCGCTGGAGGAGGATCAGCAGACCCGCTATCGGGACATGATGGAGTATTACACCACCTGGGCGCACCAGATCAAGACACCCATCGCCGCCATGCGGCTTATTTTGCAGGACGAGGACTCCGACCAGAGCCGCCTGCTGGGGGAGGAATTGCAGCGGGTGGAGCAGTACGCGGACATGGTGCTGGGCTATCTGCGCCTGGACGGCGACGGCAATGACTTTGTGCTTCGCCGGTGCGGGCTGGACGCCATCGTGCGCCCCGCCGTGCGCCGCTATGCGGGCCAGTTCATCCGCCGGAGGCTGAAGCTGACCTATGACGTTCCGGACTGCCGGGTACTAACAGACGAGAAGTGGCTCCGGTTCGTCATCGAGCAGGTGCTGTCCAACGCGCTGAAATATACCCGCTCCGGCGGCGTGACCATCACGCTGGAGCCGGAGCGCATGCTGGTCATTGCGGACACCGGCATCGGCATCGCCCCGGAGGATCTGCCCCGGGTCTTTGAGCGGGGCTTCACCGGTGCCAACGGCCACGCCGATCAGCGCTCCAGCGGCATCGGCCTCTACCTCTGCCGCCGCATCATGACCAAGCTGGGCCACCGCATCACCATTGAGTCCACCCCCGGCAAAGGCACCCGGGTGCGCCTCGATTTAAAGGAAGCGGAGCTGGAAGTGGAGTAAATGACCCAACCTTACAAAACTGTTAGGTGCTTGGACGCTGTTTTTTGCTATCTCATAATGTGTTTCCTTGCGAAATTTGTTGAAATCTCTGCGCTTTTCAGAACTTTTATTTCATATCTGTGTACCCTTATCACATACTGTTTTCCCTGTAAAGGGTATGAATAAGGGTATTCCACGGGCCGATGATGTGGGCAGTGCCCACCACACCGCGCCGATGACCTCGGTCTAACCGTGGTCATCTACAACGTGGAGCGGGAGGGGCCGCCGGTCAGCCGGACACACTCCGCCCACCGGGGAGGACAGGCCGCCGGGTGTTGACCGGCCGGCACTCTGATACCGGGCAGACAGGCCCACGGCGACGGAGATCAGAGGGCAAACCGGCCGCAATAGGGGCAAATACCGGACAGACTCACCCGCTCCAACCTGCTTTTTCTTCTGTTTTATCCTATAAATAGCCCATTTTCAGGGCACTTTCTGGCACCCCTCGCGTGCGCGCGATAAGATGAATCTTTCTGCAAAAAACGCCCAAACCACCACCCCCTCCCGCCTTTTCGGCCTACGGGGGTAAATCGGCGCTGGACGGCGCAGGAGCGCCGCAGGAGGGTACCGGGGGCACCCTCCCCACCCCATCAGCGGGCGGGCATTGGCCGCTATTATGTCGGTTTATTACAACGCACTGCGCAGAAATGCCCGACACTCTGGCCACGCTGGACGGGGACACCCTGCCCCGCGTAGGCGGTGGAGATCAGCGGAGCGGGACACTGCACCCGCTCCTTTCCTATTTCCGTGCTAGGATATACTAGGATTTTCTAGCGCTCCGGCCTGTTCCGCGTCTCTCCACGCCTTCCGCACACGGCCCCACAGCTTAAACGTCCATGTGTCTGTCCGCTCCAATTTCTCCGCCGTCTGTTTCCATGTCAGACCATCGAGGAAACGCAGACGCAAAGCGGCACGGGTCAGAGCATCCGGTACGGCGTCGATGATCCGGCCCACTTCAAGGCGCTGGGCGGCCAGCTCATCAAGCCGCCGGGCGTATTCGGCCCCCAGTTCGGCCAGCTTCAGGGCGTGGCGCTCCATGCGGCGGCCGTCACCGGCCCCGCCGGGTACCAGACTGTAAAAGGCGGTCACGGACTCCGCACGGGCGCGGCATTCCTCCAGCTCTTCCCCCAGCCTGTCAAGCTCCCGCATGGCGTCCTGATAGGCTTGCAGCTTATCCTCATTCATCATTGCGTCCCGCTCCCCTCAATGGTACAATAGTTCTAGTTTCCTCCCTTGGAGCGGGACAGCTCCGCCGAGTCTGGTGCGTACTGACACCGGCCCGGCTTTTCTCTTTTTCGGCGGGGTTTACCTCTCCCGCCAATCCGGGGCGGGCTTTTCATGCCTGCCCGCCGTCCTTCTCATCCGTCCAGCTCCGCGCAGGCCGGGAGACAATGGGCCGGTTTGCGAACCGCATGGCCCGGGCATAAGGTGGCAAGCTGCGGACGATCCCGCCCCGGCTGATGGCCTTGGTGCACTTCTTCTTTTTCTTCATGGTGTAGATCTCCTTTCACTGTTTAACTGGTTCACTTGACCTCTTTACCGTCAGAGAGACAGAAAGTGAACCAGTTAAAATTTTTCTTAGAGCCGCAAGGGCTTTTTAATTTGACCAGGTGGTCAAGTTAAAGCCTATTACCTGTTTAACTAGACCAGGTGGTCAAGTTAAAAAAATTCTTATATACCAATGGATTGAGCTTTAACTAGACCACTTTCAGATCTCTGACGGGGGAGGGAAAGGAACTGGGGTAGCTGCGGGCAGCTCCAACAGCTCACCGCCGTTCTCTAGCTTGATGTGCCAGGTACGATTTCCATCCTTTGCGCTGCCAGTGGTAAAGAACGAAATCCGCTTTTCCTTTCTCAGTTCGCTTTTTGCTCTCTTGATAGCTGTATAGCTAAAGCCGAACTGTTTGGCCTGTTCCTCCAGCTCGCTTGTCGGCATTCCGCCGCCAGCTTCCGCAAGGATCTGAAGCAGAAACTCCTTGCAGTCCTCCCGCTGCGGGCCCGCCTTGGCCGTGGCGGCCTCCTGGATAAAGTCCCGGTCACGCTTCCATGTCGTGCCCTCCCGGACGATCTGGCCGCGCTGATCTATGGAGAAAAGCACGGTCTCCTGAAGCTCCGCATAGTTGTTCTTCTCGTTGGACAGGTAGCGAATGCCCTGATCTTCCGTGTATCCGGCCATGATAACGGAGCGGGAAATGTCCCACAGATCCGCACTGTCGGCCACGCGGTCACGCCCAAAGGCGCCCTTGCGCTTATTGGTATGGCAGACCACAAGGAAGGTCGTTCCGGCATCCTCGCCCAGCGTGATGAGCTGCGCCATGCAGTCCCGCATAGCGTTTCGGCTGCCCATGTTGATCTCCGGCGGGACAAAGCCCTGCACCGGATCGAACACGCAGGCAGTCGGCTTAAAGTGTTTGCAGAACAGCTCCATTTCAGACGTGCCGAACTTGAAGCTGCGGAGCAGGCCGGTCTTGTCTGCCGCCATGTCCATCGCAATGATATTATTCATATCTGCCCCGGCCTCTCTCAGCTTCTTGGCCAGCTTCTTCCTCACGCTGTCCTCTGTGGTGCAGAAGGCCACCTTCTGGGGCTTGCGGGTGTGATCCGGCGGGTCAAGAATGCAGGGCTTCCCGGCGCTCAGGGCGGCCACAATGTTGATCCACAGCGTGGTCTTGCCAATGCCGCCGTCTGCCGCGATCAGCGTGATCTGTGATTCCGGTATCCATCCGGGAATCAGCCATGTTGCCTCTTCTTCCTGGAACTCGCAAACGGGGTGGAACAGGTGAAGCAGGTCGGCGGGCTCTGGCGGCTCCTCCGGCGGTTCCGGGCGGCCTTCCAGCGGATCCTCTCCCCGCTCCTTGATGCGCCGCACTGCCTCCGCCTGATCTGCGATGGAGATTCCGGCATGGTCCCGCTCCCGCTCTATATCCTCCAGCGAAAAGCCGGCTTCCAGCAGGTAGGCCAATGGATCCGAAATAAGCAGCTTGTCCTTATCCTCCGTAGCGTTCACCTCCATCTATTGCACGCACAATCAGCCGGGCGCACCACGTCACCACACAGAACCAGACAAACCCCAGCAGCAGCGCCGCCAGCACTTCCCCGGCCAACAGGCCCAGCGTCACAGCCCAGCTCATACGCTCACCGCCTCCCGCTGCTCTTTGCCCTGAAGCTCTTCCAACCGCTTGAACACCGTCTCACGGGCGGCCTCATCGAGCTGCGCCCACAGCGCCATAAACCGGCGCACGTTCTCAGGGTCATTCATGCGCTCCCGCTCCTTCCTCGTTCTCTGCCTGTGCAATCTGGGCGATCATGTAGGCCAGCACAAAGGCGGCCTGTTCCTCTGTCATGCCCATAACAATGGAGGTCAGCTTCTCCCGGGTGGTCATGGCTGCACCCCCTGCTGCTCTTTAAGTGCGGTGTTCAGCACGTCGGCCAGCTTACAGCGTGCGCTATCCAGCTGCATCAAGCCCAGAGAGAACGCGGGGAGATAATACTCCGCCCGGGTTTCTTTGCCACCCATTGCGGCACAGACCGCTTCAAGCGTGCGGTCGGCCCGCTCCAGATCGTCGCACAGGTCAGCCGCTTCTATTAACGCCCTCACGGCCTCCGCGTCCATAACAAGCGCTTTCACAGGCTCACCCCCTCCCGCTCCGTCTGGGCCTGTTCGGTCTGGGCATCCACCCACCGGCGCAGGCCGTCCACGTTGACCAGCATCCGCCCGCCGACCTTGAAGGCGGGGAAGTCGGCCCTATGTATGAGCTTGTAGAAGATGGAGCGGGACACGCCCAGCAACAAACAGGCATCTTCCACCCCCACGCAGACCGGCGGCAACTCCGCCAGCGTGACCCGTTCCGCTGTCTGGTTCTCTTTTTCCATGGTTAGGCCTCCTTTTCTTTTGTACATGAATATTTTTCATGTTTGGGGCAAAAAGAAATCTGTCCCAGAGCAACGCCGTAAAATTCCGCTACGGCCTGAACCTTGCTCACGGCAACAGAGGAAATATCTTTTTCCCATGCGTTATAGGTCGTTGTGGACACCCCAAGGCATTCCGCCGCTTGCTTCTGGGTAATATTCCGCCGCGCTCGCAGTTCCTTAAGGGTATACTTCACACTTTCGGGCATAGTGAAGCGCCTCCTTTCGCCTACATTCTACTTGAAGAAAATTCATGTGTCAAGCGCGAACTTGAATTTTTTTCGTTATTTTGCCGTTTTTATTACAGCGCACTTGAATTTTCTTCTTTCTTCCTATACAATGATGTTGAAAGCAGGTGATTGAATGGTACTCGCTGAAAATATTCGCTTTCTTCGCCGCAAACAAGGTCTTTCCCAAGATGCATTGGCCGAAAAGCTGGGCTATAAGTCATATACCACAATTCAAAAATGGGAATCCGGCGTTTCTGAACCACCGCTGAAAAAGGCACATGAAATTGCTGATTTTTTTCATGTCGATATAGACGAACTGACCAAGCGCCCGCTGTGGGAGGATACACAGGAAAATAACAGTTCCGCCCCCATCCCGCCCGGCTTTGAACCACTCCCTGAAATGGTGCGGGTGCCGCTGATCGGCTCCATTGCGTGCGGTACGCCGATTCTGGCAGAGGGCAATATAGAAAGCTATGTGGGCATCCCGGCGGCGTGGCGGGCGGATTTCGCCCTTACCTGCCACGGGGACAGCATGGCCCCCAAAATCTGCGACGGTGATATTGTGTGCATCAGGAAGCAGGCCACGGTGGAGCCGGGAGAGATTGCCGCCGTCCGTATCGGGGAAGAGGCCACGCTGAAGCATTTCTACCAGACAGGGGAGGTTGTCCAGCTGGTGGCCGAAAATGCCGCCGTGTGCCCGCCGATGGTGTACCAGGGCGAACAGCTGCGGGAAATCTGCATAGAGGGAAAGGCCGTCGGCTTCTGCCGGGGACTGGGGAAATAAACTCCCCTCTCAGCTGGCCTGTGGGCGGCGCTCTGACTCCGGGCGCCCATCAGAGCGCGGGCAGCTGCTCCCGCTCCACCACGGGCAAAAGAAAAAGCCCGATCATCCGACCGGGCTTGCATATCAAATGCATATATACACCGCACAGCGTTCTACACACAGCATAAAACAGTATGAGACACTTTTTTGCGGTTGACATTCAGTTTTGAAGCGGTTATACTTGAGATGAACAAGGGCGCTATCCGGCAACGGTCTGCCCCCGTGTATAGTCACAAGAAGTAACCGCCACGTGCAGAGGGGCGGTTACTTCTTTTTGTTATTAGCCTGAATGATGAGGCCGATAATACCAACGATCAAAATTCCAATCTGAATCAGGTCGGAGTAAGTAACCATCGGACAGCCCCCCTTTCCGTAGAGCAGGGGGCACCCAAAGAAGTTGCCCCCGAAAGAAGGAGGGCAGACCGCCGCCGTTTTTGGATAGCGCCACGGCAAGCATACCACACCCGGCGGGAATTGACAAGATTCCCGCTCCGGCAAATTACCAGCAAGTTAAAGCCCGCCCTTCTGTGCGGCAACACGGTGGAGCGGGACAAAGGAAAACCGCGCAAGGGCGGCAACCCTCACGCGGTCGAATGCAGGGAACCAGACAGCATATCCACAGATCAGCAAATCGTGAATTACGGCACCACTGCGCCCTTTATTGTACCACAGCGGGACGCAGAGGTGCAAGAAGGGAGTTCTATTCTATGCCAAGAAAATCGAATACCAGAGCCGCCCAGGGCGCGGGCACGATCAGACAGCGGCCAGATGGTCGATGGGAGGGGCGCTGCACCGTGGGCCGTGACCCCGGCACCGGAAAGCAGGTCCAGCGCTCCGTCTACGGCCGCACGCAGAAGGAGGTGCGCCAGAAGCTGGCACAGCTCACCGTGAGTGTGGACAACGGCCTTTATAAGGCCCCCTGTGCCCTTTTTGT
This sequence comes from uncultured Eubacteriales bacterium, assembly GCA_900554855.1. Taxonomy (GTDB): domain Bacteria; phylum Bacillota; class Clostridia; order Oscillospirales; family Oscillospiraceae; genus UMGS1766. The sequence goes on from USIZ01000021.1 coordinate 9,940, forward strand.
CGGCCAGTGGTTTGAGATATGGGAGCGGGAGTATCTGGGCGACGTGAAGCAATCTACGGCGGAAAGCTATCACTATGACATACAGGCGAACATTCTTCCCGCTCTGGGGGCCGTCAAGCTGGAGGCACTCACTGCCCCGATCATCCAGCATTTCTATAACAGCCTCTCCAAGGAGCGGGAGGGTGGAAAGCGGCCCATGGCCCCCGCCACTGTCCGGCACCTGCACAACATCCTGCACCGGGCTTTAAAACAGGCTGTCGCCGTTGGCTATCTCCGATCTAATCCGGCGGACGCCTGCACCCTGCCCCGCATCGTCAAGCGGGAGATCACCCCGATGGACGCCCAGCAGATCAGGGCCTTTCTGGCCGCCATTCAGGGCCACCAGTTTGAAACGCTGTTCAAGGCTGCACTGTTTACCGGTATGAGACAGGGGGAGCTGCTGGGCCTTATGTGGGACAGCGTGGACTTTCAAGCCGGTGTTATCGTGGTGCGCCGCCAGCTCTGCCGGGAGCAGAGGCCCGGCGGGGTGCAGTACCTTTCCACACCGAAAAGCAACAACTCCCGCACGATCTGTCCCGCTCCATCCGTCATGCACTTGCTCAAGGCCCACAAAGCCGAACAGGCCCGCCAGCGCCTTGCAATGGGGAGCCGGTGGGAGGATCAGGGCCTTGTTTTTCCCGATGAGCTGGGCGGCTTTCTGTCAGAAAAGCGGGTCTATGAGCGGTTCAAAGCCGTGGTGAAGGAAATGGGCCTGCCCGCACTCCGTTTCCACGATCTGCGCCA
>USIZ01000022.1 GCA_900554855.1 uncultured Eubacteriales bacterium
CTGAATCACACGATCGACATGGTGGACAGCCTTGTGGACGATGTGACCGACGCCCGGATCGCGGGCGCATCCGTGCGGGTGTTCAAGGGGCTGCGCAGTGTCAGCGCCACCACGGTGGACACCAGTGAGGCCGGACTTCTGCGCTGCGCCGAGCAGGCGGCCTCTGCGCTGGGAGAGGGAACCGCAGAACTGGACATCCGGCTGAACGAGCGGCTGTTCGGCGACATCCATCCTGTCCGCATCGCGCCCGCCAGCGTGGAGAATGCCCGCAAGGTGGACATTCTGCGCATGGGCTGTGCCGCCGCAAAGGAGTATCACGAGGCCATTCGTCAGGTCACCGGTACATTCCTCGACGTAGATCACCGTATTCTGGTGGCCAACAGCGAGGGACTTTATGCGCAGGATCGCCAGATCCGCACCCGGCTCATGGTGAGCGCCGTGGCGGAGATCAACGGCGAGACCCAGACCGGCGGATGCCGCCCGGGGCGCCGCATGGGACTGGAGATGTTTGAGTCCATCGACCCCAAGGCAGTGGGCATTCATGCCGCCCGGCAGGCCGTCACCATGGCCGGTGCGGGTTACTGCCCGGCGGGCGTCATGCCCGTGGCCATCGACAACGGCTTTGGCGGCGTCATTTTCCATGAGGCCTGCGGCCATTCACTGGAAGCCAGCGCCGTGGCTTATGACTGCTCTCAGTTTGCGGGCAAGCTGGGACAGAAGATCGCAAACGAGAAGGTGACCGCCATTGATGACGGCACTATTCCCAATGCCTGGGGTTCCATCAACATTGACGACGAGGGCACCCCGGCCCGGCGCAATGTGCTCATCGAGAATGGCGTGCTGAAAAACTACATGGTGGATCGCTTCAACGGCCGCCGCATGGGGATGCCCTCCACGGGCAGCGCCCGCCGCCAAAGCTACGCCTATGTGACCACTTCCCGCATGACCAATACCTACATTGCTCCCGGTACCGACCGCAATGAGGACATTATCGGTTCCATTGAGTACGGCCTGTACGCCAAGGAGATGGGCGGCGGCTCCGTGAATCCGCTGACCGGCGAGTTCAACTTCGCCGTCAACGAGGGCTATATGATCCGCAACGGCAAGGTCTGCGAGCCGGTGCGGGGTGCCAGCCTGGTGGGCAGCGGTGCGGATGTTATTCAGAAGATCGACATGGTGGGCACTGAGCTTGATCTGGGTCAGGGAATGTGCGGCTCCTCCAGCGGCAGCATCCCCACCAATGTGGGTCAGCCCATGATCCGCGTGTCGTCCATCACTGTGGGCGGAAGATAAGGAGGCAGAGACGATGGAACAGAATGCATTTCAGCAGACGGTGATCGCCGCTGCGCAGCAGCTCGGCCTTACGGACTACGAGCTCTACTTCCAGTTTGCCGACGGCATCAGCGTGGATATCTTCGGCAGGGATGAGATCAAGGAATTTTCCAGCGCTACCGAGGGAGGCGTATGCTTCCGGTGCATCGTGGACGGCAAGATGGGCTATGCCTCTACACAGCTGCTGAGCGAGGAGTCCGCTGCCGATATTGTCCGCCGGGCGGTGGACAACGCCAAAACGCTGGAGAAGGACGATCCCGTCTTTCTGGGCGAGGGCGGCCAGAGCTATCCAGACTGCCCGGAAGAACACGAGAACCTGCCCGAGGGGGCACAGCTCATCCAGAAAGCGCGCATGGTGCAGGCGGCGCTGTATGCCGCCCATCCCAGCGTGGTGGACGGCACGGAGAGCGCTGTGGCCGCCAGCCGCAGCACCATCCGCATTTGGAACTCCAAGGGGTTGGATCTGCACTATGACCGCACCGTCACCAGCGCGGTTGCCAATCCGGTGGTAGAGGAGAGCGGAGAAAAGGACAGCGATTACGATTTTGCCGTGGGCAGTCTGGCCGCACTGGATGCGGACGCCCTTGCCCGAAAGGCTGTGGATAAGGCCCGGGCCAAGCTGGGTGCGGGCGTGCCGGACACCGGCGCGTGGCCGGTGGTGTTCTCCGCCGGAGCGATGAGCGATCTGCTGGCCACCTTCAGCACTGCCTTCTCTGCGGAGACCGCTCAGAAGGGGCTTTCGCCTCTGCGTGGCCGGGAGGGAGCGGTTGTCGCCTCGCCTGTCGTCACCATCGTGGACGATCCTTTGAGCGAGATGAGCGCCATGCCCATCCCCTTTGATGCGGAGGGCACCCCGGCCCGGCGCAAGAATGTGGTGGAGAATGGTGTGCTCACCACCCTGCTCTATGACCGGCGCACCGCCGCAGTGGCGGGGAAGGAGACCACCGGCAATGCCAGCAAGGGATCCTATGCCGCGCCGGTGACGATTCGCCCCTTTACCTTCTACGTTGCCGCCGGAGACTGCACCGAGGAGGAGCTGCTCCGAAAGGCCAATCGAGGCGTCTACATCAACTTTGTGGGCGGCCTGCACGCCGGAGCCAATGCCATCACCGGCGACTTCTCCCTCCAGAGTGCGGGCTTCCTCATCGAAAACGGCCAAAAGACCGCGCCGGTGAAGTCCTTTACCGTGGCGGGTAACTTCTTCGCTCTGCTGAAGCAGATCACTGCCGCAGCGGACAATGTGAAGGTGCCTATGCCGGGCGGTATCACCAGCTTTGGCGCACCCTCCGTTCTGGTGGAGGGGCTTACTGTCGCGGGTAAGTGATCAGATCCATTGTGCTTGACGAAATAAAAGCGGATCGGTTTCTGGTGCGTATCCAGCGCCTCCCCTGAGGGGAAGGCGCTGAGTAAAGCGGATGAGGTGGCGACAACAGAGGAGCTGCCCTGGGTTTGTTCTATGATCCGTTTGCATCTCCATTCAATAGACCCGTTCAATAGAAACAGCAAGGCCGCCCGGTTTCAAACCGGGCGACCTTGTTTTATTTTAGTTGCTTTTACTTGCACTTGGCCAGCAGAGCTTCCCACTTTTCGTCCACATAGTTCTGGGCGGCTTCAATGGTCCACTCGTTGCCGGGCTTGAAGCAGTGGCGGAAGCGGCCCTGAAGCTTCATGAATTCCTCCACGGGCAGCTTTTTCTTGGGCATATAGGTCAGGTGGTACTCGCCGTTCTCCACTTCATAGAGGGGCCAGATGCAGGTGTCCACCGCCAGACGGCAGATCTCCGGCAGCAGCTCGGCGGAATACTGCCAGCCCCGGGGGCAGGGGCAGAGCACGTTGACAAAGGTGGGACCTTCCGTGTAGATGGCTTTGTGGGCCTTCTCATGGAAGTCCTTGAAGTTGCCGAGGAAGGTGGTCTGAGCCACATAAGGGGAGCCGTGAGCCACCACGATCTGGGTCAGATCCTTCTGGTTCTGCTTCTTGCCCACGCTCTCCACACCGGCGGGGGTGGTGGTGGCGCTGGCAAACCGGGGAGTGGCGGAGGAGCGCTGGGTGCCGGTGTTCATATATGCCTCGTTGTCATAGCAGAAGTAGGTGAAGTCGTGGCCGCGCTCCAGGGCGCCGGACAGGGACTGGAAGCCGATGTCATAGGTGCCGCCGTCGCCGCCAATGGCCAGGATCTTGAAGTTGTCCTGGATTTTGCCCTTCTTCTTCATGACCTTGTAGGCGCTCTCCACACCGGCGGCCACTGCGGAGGTGTTCTCAAAGGCGGCGTGGATGTAGCTGTCATCCCATGCGGTGAAGGGGTACTGGAAGGAGGAGACCTCCAGGCAGGAGGTGGCGTTGCAGATGACTGCCTTGTCTCCGGGCTCCATGGCGCGCATCATGGCGCGGCAGGTGATGCCCGCGCCGCAGCCGGCGCAGAGACGGTGACCGGCCTCGAAACGCTCGGGTTTGCTCATTTGTTCTTTCAGATTGTAAGCCATATCACTGCACATCCTCTCTCAGATCACGCTGGCCCATGTGGGAATAGAGGGGGCCGACCTCGCCGGTGGAGACGATCTTCTCCAGCCGGGCAAACACGCGCTTGGCCTGTGTCACGGTGAAGTCGCGGCCGCCCAGACCGTAGACGATGTCCACCATCTTGGGGCGTTGGGTCAGATTGATGCAGGCGGAAGCGGTCTCGGCGAACAGGGGGCCGCCGCAGGCGCTGAAGCCCTCGCTCTTGTCCAGCACAGCCACGGCCTTGCAGTTCTTGAGAGCTTCGGCCAGCTCTTCGCCGGGGAAGGGGCGGAACACGCGGATCTTGATCAGTCCCGCCTTGACGCCGCTCTCCCGCAGCTCGTCCACGGCGGCCTTGGCGGTGCCGGCGGAGGAGCCCATCAGCACGATGGCCAGCTCGGCGTCCTCCATGCGGTATGCCTCAAAAAAGCCGTATTTGCGGCCGAATGTCTTTTCAAAGTCGGCGGCCACGTCGAGAATGGCACGCTTGGCGTTCTTCATGGCCTCAGCCTGAGCCACCCGGGCCTCCATGTAATAGGGGGAAGTGCCGTAGGGGCCGACAGCCAGCGGGTTTTCGTGCTTGAGCAGATAGTTCTCGGGATGGTATTCGCCGACAAAGGCCTTGACCGCCTCGTCCTCCTCCAACTCGATGTTCTCCAGCGCGTGGGAGGTGATGAAGCCATCCTCGCAGATCATGACGGGCAGACGCACATCGGGCGTCTCACCGATGCGGTGGGCCATCAGATAGTTGTCGTAGGCCTCCTGGTTGTTCTCGGCGTAGATCTGGATGAAGCCAGAGTCCCGCTCGGCCATGGAGTCGGAGTAGTCATGGTTGATGTTGATGGGGCCGGTCAGAGCGCGGCAGGCCACGGCCAGCACAATGGGCAGGCGGGCGGAGGCGGCCACATAGAGCACCTCGTTCATGAAGGACAGGCCCGCGGAGGAGGTGGCGGTAATGGCACGGCATCCGGCGGCCTCGGCGCCGATGCAGGCGGACATGGAGGAGTGCTCGCTCTCCACGCAGATGAACTCGGTGTCCACCTTGCCGTCGGCCACATACTGGGCGAAATACTGGGGGATCTCGGTGGAGGGGGTAATGGGGAACATGGCGAACACGTCAGGGTTGATCTGACGCATGGCGGTGGCGATGGCCTCATTGCCGCTCAGTCTGTCTCGAATGCTCATGGTCAGTGGACCTCCTTCCAGTCAATGGCTCCGAAGGGGCACACCTTATAGCAGATGCCGCAGCCCTTGCAGTGGTCGTAGTCGAAATCGCTCCGCTTGCCGTCGGAGACGGGGATGGAGGAATCGGGACAGAAGGGGGTGCACAGCCGGCACTGCTTGCACTTGGACGCATCCCAGGTGGGGATCTTGCTGCGCCACTCGCCGGTCATGGTGAGTCGGGAGCTGCCGCCCTCGTAGATCTCGCAGCCGGGGGTCAGCTCCTGCCACGGAAGGGATTCGTTGATCTCAGATGCTTTCTTGTTCATGTTACTCCTTGACCTCCTTCATGGCCTCTGCCAGGCAGTCCAGGTTGCCCTGCACAACCTGAGGCTTCTTAGCGAATTTGTGTCGATAAGAGGACTCCATATCCCGCAGGAAATCCTCCGGGTCAACGCAGTGGCTGACGGCCACAATGGCGGCCAGCATGGGGGTGTTGGGGAAGTAGGCCCCCAGATGCTTGCGGGAGATGGCGCCCGCATCCACGGTGAACACCCGGCCCTTATAGTCGTGGAGCAGAGGACGCAGCTCGGCAGCGGGGCGCTCGGAGTTGATGACGATGGCGCCTTCCTCCTTTAGACCAGCGGTCACGTCCACCGTCTCCAGCAGGGTCTCGTCCACCACGACCACATAGTCGGGCTCGTAGATGTTGGAGTGAATGGTGCACCGCTCGTCGGAGATGCGGTTATAGGCTGTGATGGGTGCGCCGGAGCGCTCCGGGCCGTATTCCGGGAAGGACTGGACGAACTTGCCGGACAGGAAGGCCGCGTCGGCCAGCAGAAGGCTGGCGGTCTTGGCACCCTGACCGCCCCGGCCGTGCCAGCGGATCTCAGTCATGTTTTTCATGCTCAAACCTCGTTTCTTTGGTAAACTCAAGCTTTATCGACAGGAGCAGAGGCTCCCGGTTTCGCAGAATTTCGTCCACTACGGCGGACGAAATAAAAATAAATTGGACTTTCAAAAGAAAAAGCGCTCGTCCCTGTAAAAGGACGAGCGCAGAACTGCACACGTTATACCACCTGATACACATACCAACATACGCGTTTCCGGTAACGGGGAAAGGCCGGCCTGACTTACTGCCCAATGGGTTCAGCCAGCAGCTCGGGAGTGATCTTCACCGCTTCTTCTACTTGGACCGGGCTCTCACCATCCCCGGTTCGCTTTGCCGTTCGGCCTGAAGGGCTACTGTCTCCGTCAGTGCTTTTGTTATCGTTACTTTACGCCCTTCCGGCAGGGTTGTCAAGAAAAAATTCCCTGTCCGCTGTATTTTGGTTTAAATGACAAAAGCGGCAAAGCAAAAGGCGCGAAAATGCCGCACAGCGCCCAAAAACGGAAAAAGCGCCTGGATTTCTTGACATTCGGGGTGAGCGGGAATTAAGATAACATATAAATATATGCACGAGGAGGCTCTCTCATGGTATTTCGGAACATCGGCTTTTTGGGCTGTGGAAATATGGGCGGCGCGCTGGCCGGAGCGTGCGCCAAGCGGACAAAGCATATCCTGCTCGCCAACCGGACGCCGGCCAAGGCGGAGGCGCTGGCGGCGGAGCTGAACTGTCAGGCGGCAGATAATCGGGCTGTGGCGGAGCGGTGCGACCTGATCTTTCTGGGCGTGAAGCCCCAGATGATGGGCGCCCTTCTGGCAGAGCTCGCCCCGGTGCTGAGTGCCCGGCAGGATCGTTTTGTGCTGGTCAGTATGGCAGCGGGGCTGACGATTGGGACCATCCGCGCCATGGCCGGGGGCAATTACCCGGTGATCCGCATCATGCCTAACACGCCCGCTGCCATCGGTGAGGGTATGATCCTTTACTGCGCCGAGGGCGTAGAGACGGAGGAGAAAACCGCTTTTGTGGACGTGATGCAGGCTGCCGGCAGCTTTGATGAGCTGAGCGAGAGCCTGATCGACGCGGGCAGCGCGGTCTCCGGATGCGGTCCGGCCTTTGTCTATCCTTTCATTGAGGCCATGGCCGACGGCGCGGTGGCCTGCGGTCTGCCCCGGGCCAAGGCTCAGCACTATGCAGCTCAGACGCTGGTTGGCGCGGCCAAGCTGGTTCTGGAGAGTGGAGACCATCCCGGCGCGCTGAAGGATGCGGTGTGCTCTCCCGGCGGATCCACCATTCAGGGAGTGCGGGCGCTGGAACAGAACGGGTTCCGCTCCGCCGTCCTGGAGGCCGTTATCGCCGCTTACGAAAAGACCGTGGCGCTGGGAAAGCAGTAAGTGGGGGACAGCAATGAGAATCGTAGTAAAAGTGGGCACCTCCACCATCGCACACTCCACCGGACGGCTGAACATTCGTCAAGTGGAGAAGCTGTGCAAGGTGCTCAGTGATTTGAAAAATGCAGGCCATGAGGTGATTCTGGTCTCCTCCGGCGCCATCGGTATGGGCGTGGGCAAGCTCTCGCTGAAAGGCCGGCCCAAGGATATGCCCGGCAAGCAGGCTGCCGCCGCCGTGGGCCAGTGCGAGCTCATGTACACCTATGACAAGCTTTTCACGGAGTACAACCATGTTGTGGCTCAGATCCTGCTGACCGGCGATGATCTGGATCACACCGACCGGAAGCAGAACTTTCAGAACACGCTCTACCGTCTGCTGGAGCTGGGGGCGCTGCCTATCATCAACGAAAATGACACCGTCGCCACCCAGGAGATCGCCGTGGGCGACAACGATTCGCTGGGTGCCATCGTGGCTGCCTGCTGTCAGGCGGATCTGCTGGTGCTCCTCAGCGATATTGACGGACTCTACACCGCCAACCCCAAGGACGACCCGAATGCCCGGCTTATTCCGGTTGTGGAGGAGCTGACGCCGGAGATCTTTGCGCTGGCCGGAGACAAGGGCTCTGAGCTGGCCACTGGCGGCATGGTGACCAAACTCCACGCCGCGCAGATCGCCACAGAGCAGGGCGTGAGCATGGTCATCAGCAATGGTGCCGTGCCGGAGCACCTTTACGACATCGTGGAGGGGAAGCCGGTGGGAACAAAATTTGTCGGGAGGAAACGCGTATGACCACAATGGAACTGCTGAGCGGTGCCAAGGCGGCCAAGCGGAAGCTGGCCAGCCTGTCCACCGAGGTGAAGAATGAGGCTCTGCTGGCCATGGCTGACGAGCTGGTGCGGCAGACGGCGGACATTCTGGCCGCCAACCGGGAAGATCTGGCTGCAGCGAAGGGCACCATGTCTGACGTGATGCTGGATCGGCTGGCGCTGGATGAAACGCGCATTGCCGCCATGGCGGACGGTATCCGACAGGTGGCGGCGCTGCCCGACCCGGTGGGGAAGCTCCTGCGCACGGTGACGCGGCCCAATGGACTGGTCATTGAAAAGCGTGCGGTCCCCATGGGCGTCATCGCCATTATCTATGAGAGCCGTCCCAACGTCACATCGGATGCGGCGGCACTGGCGCTCAAGAGCGGCAACGTCTGCGTGCTCCGGGGCGGCAAGGAGGCCTTCCGTTCTGCCCGGGCCATTGTGACCGCGTTGAAGTCCGGCCTTGTGGAACTGGGTCTGCCTGACACCTTCGTCAATCTGGTGGAGGACACCACCCGACAGAGTGCGACGGAACTCATGCACGCGGTGGGCTATGTGGATTTGCTGATCCCCCGGGGCGGCCCCGGGCTGATCCGCGCCTGTGTGGAGAATGCCACGGTGCCCTGCATCCAGACCGGAACCGGCATCTGCCACGTCTATGTGGATGCGGCAGCGGATGTGGATATGGCGGTCAACATCATTGAAAACGCCAAGGCCAGCCGTCCCTCCGTCTGCAATGCGGAGGAGGTCTGTCTGGTCCACCGGGCCATCGCTCCGGTCTTTCTGCCCAAGCTCCAGAAACGGCTCACCGAGGAGCGGGAACAGGCGGGCAAGCCGCCGGTGGAGCTGCGGCTTGATCGGGATTCCGCGCTGCTCATTCCCGGCAGACCCGCCGGGGAACAGGACTTTGATACGGAGTTTCTGGACTATATTCTGGCTGTCCGTCTGGTGGACAGCGTGGAGCAGGCCGTCGAGCACATTGCGCTCCACTCCACCGGCCACAGCGAGGCCATTGTTACGGAGGACGCCAGCGCCGCGGATCAGTTCATTGCCGGTGTGGACTCCGCTGCGGTCTATGTTAACGCGTCCACCCGCTTCACCGACGGCGGCGAGTTCGGTTTGGGCTGTGAGATGGGCATTTCCACCCAGAAGCTCCACGCCCGCGGCCCCATGGGGCTGGAGGAGCTGTGCAGCTATAAGTATGTCATTCACGGCAACGGCCAGATCCGGTAAGGCAGAATTACTATGTTTGCCTCAGGAAAAGGAAATGATTTTCTGCAACTGACTATAAAAGTTTCAACGTTTTTAAGGACCATACGAGTCCGTACCGCAATGAGCTAAAAAACTCCCGGGTCAATCCCGAGAGCTTTTTAGCTGTACACCGAACGCTTCTCTCCAGATTTTATTCCGATCTTCAAAGCTGTTTGAATCCGGCGTATCCATCACGCGCTTCCTTCTTTGCTAAGAAATCCTAAGGTGCTTGAATCATACACACTATATTCACCCCTTCAGAATAATTTTTTTGACTTCAAGTCTGTTTGTGTTATGATTAAGGCACATAGTGGATGAAAAGTGATAAAAGGCAACTGCGGATCAAATCATAACGCTCTGCAAGCGGGCGGAGCCTATACAGACAGAATTGAGTGCTGAGCTGGGTGACTACGCCGAGAATCTGGCTGTCAACCCACGGTATGTGAAAAAGAGCTGAGAGGAAGAATGAAATTTATGAAGAAACCGACAAAACCGGTTGTGATCGGCTTCGCGGTCTTAGCCGTATGCGCCATGGCATTTGGTGGAACGGACAAAGACGGCACTGCCCAGAACTCATCAACTTCTGACACTAGTGCTTCCACCAGTGTCGTGTCCGTGATTGACGAAAAAGCGGCATCTTCTGCAAGCACATCAGTGGACAATTCTGCGGCAGCTACGGCATTCACTTCTGCATCCAGCGCTCTCGATGATATATCTGAGCCGCCAGCTGACCGAGAATCTGAGCCCGAAGCAAACGCAGCTAATGACGTGGCTCCAGTTGAGAAGCCAAACGAAGAAGAGTCCATTACATCTGAAGAACCGGTTACCGAAGAGTCTGAAGCACCTGGCGCTGACGCACCAGTAAAGAACAATGACGCTGAGATCACGGTTTATGTTACTAACACGGGAAAAAAGTATCATCGGGGGAATTGCAGTTCTTTGAAAAAGAGTAAGATCGAAATTTCTCTGGAAGATGCAAAACGTAATTACGAACCATGCGAAAAATGCAATCCACCATCTTGACCACACTATAAATACAAGATCAAAGATGCCTGCGGGTTTGACCCACACAATAGAAAGGAGCGCCGCCATGACCCGTGAGATCTATCTTGATGTTGTCCGTCTCCGCCACTACGGCTGGCGCTGGGGGATTGTCGCCTCTATCATCAACCGCAAACACGGAACGCAGTATGAGGCCAGACAGCTTGAAATAGAGTTCGAGATCAGA